>NYZG01000059.1 GCA_002687025.1 Candidatus Poribacteria bacterium | reverse complement strand
GCAGACGGGGTCACGTACGTCGACGGCGTCAGACAACGCAACGAAAACGACTGGGAAGCCGCCGCCGGATGAACTTACACACCTATTGACGCGACCTCAGGACCCTCGGCGCCGTACAGCTCTACTTCCTCCACGCGAGCGTCTGGGAATAGGGAGACATAGAGCTCCATGGCCTGCCGCGCGTTGCCTTCGAACATGAGAAAGGGGATCACTGTCGTCTTCATTCTAGGTCCTTCTGCGCTTCCCGACACCGGTAGGCCCGCCCCGGTGAGGGGTCACGCCGCCAGGCGGTCTAGCCAGTCGAGCAGGTCTGTTGCCACCCGCAGCATCGTCGCGGTGTTCTCCGCCATGTACCGCGTGAGCAACGCGTTGGCGTCGGTGGCGCGCCCATCGTCGATCGAACGACGCCCCTCCCCAGCCATCTCATACGCCGACACAGACAGCGCGTCCTGAACGGGCGCCCACGCCTCGCGCACGGCCTCGGCCCGCGCATCCGGCGCGACGCGCACAGCAGCCGCAAGCCGATGGAACGTCCACCACGGGCTATCGTCCGAAGGCGTCTCGCCCCCGATAGCCAGGGCCTCCGGCAGTTCCCCTTCGACGAACATCGGCAGGAACAGCGCGAGGCACGGCGAGTAGAGCGCGCACCAGTGCACGGCGAGCCGTGACCCATCGGCGCACAGCTCGGAGACGAGGCTGGCGGCGGTGTTCCCGCCGGTGCCGTCGGCGTTGCAGTGGATGCAGATGCCGCCTGCGTAGCCCGCGTCTACAACGAACGGCTCGTCCGCGTTCTGCCCGTCGCTATGATCGGACAGTAGTGACATCATCGTGCGCGCATCGATGTCGCCGAGGCGCGCGTCGAGCACGGCGCACGCGCGACGCCGACGCATCGCGCCGCTGCCCTCGTCGCGGCGGCTCAGCGTGAACGCGTCCGCGAAGTTCAGGCGCCCGCGAGCGCCTTCCCACCCATGCTCACGGGCATGAGACGCCGCCGCGCGTGAGAGGCGCTCCCAGTCGGTCTCGATGGAGTAGACGTTGCTGATGCCGAGCGCGCGCTCCACTCGCTTGACCGCCCAGTGATGCCCGCCGGTCTCGATCACGAACGCCTCGCGCGGATCGGCGACGATGTAGCCGTTGTCGTACGTGCGGACCCCCGCGTCGTTCGCGAATCTGCCCTGACCGTATTCCGACACGAGGCCGGTGATGACGTCGACCGCCTCCGACGCGGATCGCGAACGCTCCAGCGCCAGGCGGATGATTTCCATGCCGATCAGCTTCGGCTCGGACGCCTCCGGCAACCGCGAGCCGAGACCCTCGTTCCCAATTACCACCTGATGCTCGTTCGCGCCATGTTCGTATCCCCAGCACCAGTAGGGCCGCGAACCGATGTGCCGGTGCGTGACCGGCGCCTCCGGCAGCGAGACGAACTGACACTCCGTCACCGCGCCGTCCGCGTACGTCTGTCGCGCGTGGAGTTCGAGGGGTTGGCACTCGTCGACGGGTCGGTCGCTGTTCTTCGCGAAGATGACGTCGCCGGTCGACGTGGCGTTGGCCAACGCGACCATGGTGTCGCAACTGCGTGGGATCATGGACGCCTCCGTATCCGCGAGGGGAAGGGCAGGGCTCGCGGCGAGTATACGCCCGGCCGCAATCACACGCGCAACCCCTCCCGACCACGCCATGCGGGCATCAGACTCGCGGCGTCCGAGGTGGACGTGCAATAAGCGCAGTAGGGGTCACCGCCCTCGTGCTCAATCCTCCGGCTGGGGCCGTAGCCATTCTGGCGGCGCCCTGGCACAATTCAGCGTCTGTCACAAACGACATCTACGAGGAGGTCCCGTCAGTAGGTGTGTAGATTCATCCGGCGGCTTCCTCCCAGTTCTGCCCGTCGCGTTGTCTGGCGCCGTCGACGTAGGTGGCTCCATCGGCGACATCCGAGAGTAGCCCGGGAGCGTTCAGCCTACGGAACCGACCCTCCGCGACCATCAACGTCTTCCAGATGACCGCTGCGGCGTTCTCGACCTTCATGAAGCGCTTCACCGCACTTGGGCGCAGCCGCGCCGCCGCGAATGGAGACTCGATCACATTACAACTCAGGGAGCAGGTCGTCGACCTCACGCGTGCGGCGAAGGAACAGCGGCAGTATCCGACTCTCGAACCGTTCGTCTAGGTCGCGCACACGAGGACGACGCACCGTGATCTTCCCACTGCTCGGGTTGAGACGGCGTGGCTTTCCATGCCGGTTGCGGTAGCCCGAGGGCGCGTCGACCGCTGCCCGTCGCTCGTGCTTCTGCCGACCCAGCAGGTCGTCGACTTCCTCCTCCAGGAGATCCTGAATCCAGTCCTGAATCTGCCCACGGACATGCGACTCCAGATGCTCGTAGACGACTTTGACCCGTCCCCGCGATGCTGCGTATCCCGACCCATGGCGGCGTGTCCTTCCCGCTGCCAGGCGATGTGCCCGGCGGTTGATTTCATTCAAGGGAAGTCTATGCCGCCGTCTCCCATTTACACACCTTCTGAGGCTACCTCGACTACACGCCGACCGAGCACAGCGCGCGGGGGCATCTGTCCGACGTGATCCACACGCTGCGGAAGCTGACGGAACGCGCGGCATTTGGGCGGATGCAGTTGGTCCTGTAGCCCAGTGCGCACGCCCGATACACCTGTCCGCGCCCCGCGTCGATAGCTGCGCACGCCCTGCACTTGTACGCAGGTTCGCGTTGAACCGACCGGCCCTCTCCCATCTAGCATGCCTATACGCCCGCCGCTCACGCGGTGGGTGGCCTCGCGAGGCCACACCCTCGCGGAGGCCGCTTGGCCGTCTCGAAGCCATCGCGGGGCCCGACACCGGGCTCCGCCCGAGCCTATCGGGTGATCTCAACCGGTCTCGGGATACGGGACGCCTCATAGGAGGACCAATATGTCAGCGGAGACTCCGTATGGCATCGAGCAGATGCAGCTCTACTTCTCGACGACGGCCGGGGCGGCGACACCCGCCTCCGCGAACCTCGTCGGGGAGTTCCGAGGCGAGCCGTCCATCAGCGACGTGTCCGCTACCGCCGTATGGCGGGGTCAGGACCGCGTCGGGAAGAACGCGATCTTTCACGATCGCGAAGTCTCGATGACGGTACCCGGGTTCTCGTTCGATTCGTCGGTCGTCATGACGAAGTTCCTGAACGGAACCCAAACCGCCGCGACCACGCTGCATGGCGGCAGCGCGGCGGCGCGTAGCGACAAGCTGACGGTGAACTCCAATCCGCTCACGGGCGAGTGGCTGATCGAGGGTCTCAACACCGAGGACGGGAAGAAGTTCCAGGTCCTGGTGCACAACGCCTTCATCACGTCGGTCAACCCGACCTTGGGCAGGACGGACTTCGCCGTGCTGGACGTGAACCTGACGTTGCTGGCCGACGCCGCCAACGACGTGTGGGAAATCCTGCACGAGAGCTAAACAGTTGGGCGGGCCTCGGCCCGCCTTTCTCTGTCACCGGCGCCTAATGCGCGCCCCTGGTAGGAAGACGGACCCATCATGAGCAATGAGCGACTCTCGGACGCGATCGGCGACGTGAATCCCGACCCAACCGAGTTTCCCACCCCCGACCGCATAAAGCCCGGCAGCGCAACCGTAGTCGCCATGGCGGTCATTGAGGATGACCTGGACGTGTCCCTAATGGACGACGCGTTCTGGGTGTCGCTATGGCGGGAGCGCGGTGTCACACGGCTCGCGAAGCTGGTGTGGGCTCTCGTGAATCAGCATCGCCTGGCGGACGACGAGGAACCCATCTGGAGCGAGCGCGACGTACAGTCGCGCATCGACGCGAACAGCCTGCACGCGTATCTGCTCGCGGCGCTACGCGCGTACGGGCAGGAGGACTTCGCCGACGCCCTCGAAGAGACGCTGTCGCGACCGAAGTCTGACCTCGCGAATGCGCCCACTCCGCCCGGCGACGCGCAGGAGGATGCGCCCCGCCCTACACCGGCAGTGCCGGACCCGCCCACCGAGAACGCGGCGTAAGCTGGGCGGTGGTGTTCGAGCGATTCGCCCGCGAATACGGCTGGACGCCCGCTACATGTCGGCGTCTGACGATACGCCAGATACAGACGTACTGGCAGGCGATGCACGCGCGCGCCACCGGCGAGCGCCCCGCTACAGGTTTCGCCCATACCGGCAAGGGCGCAACGGGCGCATCGGCAGGCGGCGCGAAACCCCTCGTCGAGCAGAGCCAGACCGCCGACGGTCGCAGCGTCCGCCGCTACAATCTGCTGTCGATGTGGGACCGCATGCGGAATGCCCCGACCTAGCGTCCGCGAGACCGCCCGCACAAAGTGCCCCGGGCGGAGGAACGAGTCACACTTCAGCTAGTGACGCGAGTGGACTCCTACGTATGGAGAGGGGTCTTATGCGCTGCCGACGAGGGGCGAAAGCTGCCGACGAGGGGCGCAGACCGCTATCCACAGCGGGGAGTTCGCTCGTGTCACTCGCGCGCCGACGCCCGCGGGCCATGGCCGGTGAGGCGGCAGCG
Source organism: Candidatus Poribacteria bacterium (assembly GCA_002687025.1). Taxonomy (GTDB): domain Bacteria; phylum Poribacteria; class WGA-4E. The sequence goes on along the minus strand of NYZG01000059.1, from coordinate 9,960 downwards.
CGAGCGTACATGGCGGGCGCCAGTCTCCGGTTGCGTGGGCGCCACGAGAATGCAATAGTCTTTCTGTCGAGAGTTCTGCACGCCACGATGCGTGGTTGGCGAGCCATGACCGGACTCGTCACCTAGCTGATGGTCAGGTGTGCGCAGACTCATTCGTCTGAACGACGGACGAGAGTTCTGCGTACGTCTGTGCTCAAGCGAGGTGACACCGATGACGGTTTCGACGCCACGGCCGGACGTGCACTCCCTATCTCATCAGTTCGACGCCGCCACGACGGGTGGCGATTCGCGCGCCGGCGATGCCATCGCCGTGTGGATTCGCGAGCTTGTGGACGCCTGCCTCTACCTGCCAGGTCCCGCACGGTCCTACCGCGACGATTGCCTCCAGGAGTTGACCTTCGGACTGTACGACCTCCTGCGACGCTGGCACGTGGACGGCCGGCTGCGTGAGCTTCGGTCGCTCTCCGCCTTCGTCAGGCACTACGTACGATGGCATCTGCCGCCGACCAAGTCTCGCCTGGCGTTTCGCGTTTCGTCGACACGAACGGACCAATACGCGCTCTGCGAGCAGGAACTGGGCGAGGGCGTCGGCCTGCGCGAGATGCCGCTACGCCGTGCTGAGTTCGGCTGCCTCCAGTCGACGGACGTCGCGGGCATGCGCGACGCCGCCGCCGATGAGGCCCACTGCCAGATGCGCGTCGCCGCCCTCGGCCGCGTGGATCGCCGCATAGTGCAGTTGGCCGAGGAGGGCGGGGCAGGTCGTCGGCATATCGAGATGTGCCTGGTCGCGGAGTTCGGGTTGTCGCACAGGCAGGCGCGTCGCGCGGTGGACGGCCTGCCGGCGCGCCTCCGCGCCTGAGCGCACAAAGTGCCCACGCGCGCCGACGGGGCCGGACTATACCTAATGGCGCGCGCGGTTTACGTGCGGGCGGGCGGGCGAGGCGCCCACAAGGCGATGTCGTCTGTCCTAACCCGTGGCGGGGCCGCGCGCGCCCACCCCCGGCTTCCCGATCGGCCACGACGACGACGACATGTGCGAACGCGTCGATGCGTCGGGCAACCTACCCGCACGCAACGGCAATCGAGCAGATAATGTGCCCCTAGCGCCCCACGGCGTCCCACTATAGTCGGTGGAGCGCGGGCCTATGGGGGCGCGCGGCGTGCCACACGGTGACGCCGGGTGTTACCCAGGGAACCCGCGCTCCGTCCGCGGCCCTGGTTGCGCACCAGGGTCGCGGATTCCTCCCTCGCGCTGCGCGGGGCTGCGCCGGAAGAACTCGCCCCCTCGGCGGCCCGCCCCTGTCTCAGGGGGACGCCGCCGAGGAAGCCCTGGAGAATGCCAGAGGCGCTGTTGACGGTTGGGTTCAAGTGCAGCGGGACCACGGCCACCACGCCTCCTTCGAGCAGACGGACGACTTTCGGTGGCTCGAAGTAGCTATCTGACGGCGTCCGGCCTCCTCATCCGGCCTCGGCATTCGCCCGTTCGACCAGCGCGTTCATGTAGCCAATGGTGTACGCCGTCGCAATGCGCCCATCGTCCGCCATCTGCGGGATGTGGTCTGGAATCGCGACGCCGTTGAATTCCACGTCTCGTAGCGCCTGCATCACCCTCGACATGTCCATGTAGCCGTTGTCGAGGAATGTCTCGACGAAGTGCGGCAGCGGCCTGTCCACGTTGCGGAAATGGACCTTGAAGATCTTCCGCCGCTCGCCGAAGTAGTGGATGGCGTCCACGACGGACTTGCCCATCGCGTCGCCGCCCTCCAGCCAGCAGCCGACGCACAGGCATAGGCCGACATTCGGGCTGTCCGCGATCTCCACGGCGCGCTTGTACCCCTCAAAGCTGCTGAGGACGCACCGAGGCACGCCGCCCAACGCGATGCCAGGCGGATCGTCCGGGTGCATGCCGATCATGACGCCCGCCTCCTCGGCGACGGGCGCCGCCTCCGTGATGAACGACGTGAAGTTGTCCCAGATCTCCTGCTCGCTGTATTCGCGGTCGTGCGTGAGCGCCTTGCTCGCCGTGTCCGTGTCGAAGGCGCGGGCGCTGGCTCCGGCGCGGGTCTCCTCGCGCTCGGTGCTCCAGACGCTGTTCGCCATGTGGGCATAGGTCGTGTAGGGGATGCCCGCCTTCCCCAACGCCCGGATGTGGCGCTTGTACTCCTCGACCTTCTCGTCGCGATTCGGCAGGTTCAGCGTGATGGCATCTACGTTATGGACGGCGTGGTTCCCGAAGCCGTAGATGCTGACGCCGGCTTCCGCGAAGCGCTCGCGACGGCTCGCGTAGTACTCGGCGTTGGCATTCTCCGCGCCGGTCCACAGGACAGCGTGCGAGACGCCCATCCGTGCGACGAGTTGGAGGTCGGCGTCGCTCGCCTCCGGTGATACCTGCGCGGCGACTTTGAGGCCGGGGGCGATGGCGTCCAGCGGGCTCTGATGGGACATGGCGAGTGTGCTCCATACGGGCGGAAGGGCAACGCGTCGTCGACTCCGCGCATGTTGTAGCCCGAATCCACGAGCAGCGCTACGGGCCGGCCGCGGGCGGCGCCTGAGCTCCCGCCTAACGGCTCCACCAATATGTGAGCTTCGCAAGGGCGGTAGATTCGGCCAGGTCGAGGCCCCCGGCCGTGCCGTACGTCTGGTTCACGACGATGTAGAGGTCGCTGCCTGGGCGGTATATCCAGTTGAAGAGGACGTTCGCCATGAGCTCCTCGATATCGTCGGACCACTGCGCGAACACGCGCGCGTACATCCTGGGGGAGAAGGAATACGCCACCCTCCCGCCGACGAGCGTGGCGTCGAATTGACTACTCGGGAGCGTCACGCGGACCTTCTCGGCGAATGGCTCCGCCATCAGTCGCGCGTTGGGGCGGATGGAAACGCTCAGGCGGCCTCCCAGGCGGTCGCCGTCGAAGAACTCGCCGAAGTCGAATCGGACGCGAGTCGACACCGCCGTGCCCCCACGGCTGTTTACCGACGCGCTGCCGTGGGTGAAGTGGTACTCGCCCGCGTGGATCGTCGATCCGTATCGGTCGAACGCGTGCTGAATGCGCTCCGCCGTGCGACGCCCGGCGACGCTCAGACGCCATCCCGACTCGAGCTCCGCGCCGACGGCGAGCGCCGCCTCGCGGGAGGCGAGTTCGTTGTCCCGCGCGAGTTCGAGGTCGAATTCCGGGCCGATTTCGACGCTACGGATGCCGTGTTTGCGGGGCCAAGGTGTGTACTGCGCGCTCCCCCGCATGCTCTTGACGCCCGTGCGTCGGACGAAGCCCAGGCCGGGATTCAGCGCCTCGCCGATGTCGGCGTACGAGGCGCCCGCGTTCGCGATCGTCGTCGTCCAGTCGCCACCGATGTAGTAGGCGTCGCGAGCTCCCGCGGGGGCGTCTTCCTCGAAGGTGCGCGCCCAGAGCCCGTGTATGTCGACGTTCCCCCGCGGCCGCAGTGAGAAGTCCATTCCCGCCGCGCGGTTGTACGTGTCGCCGTCCTGCCGGTTCACGCCGATCACGCCCACGGACGAGCCGCGCATTACGTTGCGGGTCAGGCGGAGAACCGTGCTGTTCGTGCGTGGCACGTCGACCTCGGCGTCGTGGAACTCGTCGGTCAGGACGTTCAGCAGTCCAACGCCGTACGGCCCGGCCTTCCCGGTCACCTTGGTTCCCGCAAGCACCGGGATGGCGCGACCCTCTGACAACCCGACCCGTCGGCTGTAGAACAGCAGCAGCGGCGGCGGCCGCTCGAACATTACGCGGGGTATCCCGAAGTCGAAGCGCGACGCCCCCTCCATGAAGAACGGGCGCTTCTCTGGGAAGAACAGATCGAATCGGGTCAGGTTGATCTGCCCCTCGTCCGCCTCGACCTGCGCGAAGTCGGTATTCAGCGTGACGTCGGCCGTCAGGTTCGAGGTGATCCCGTATTTAGCGTCGAGGCCGAGCTCGAAGACGCCGTCGTCCGTGTCGTCCATGCGGCTTACGCCGGGTGACGCGTAGGGGAGCAGTTCCAGGTGCTTCGGCGCCGGGATGCCCCCGAGGCCCGTCAGCTCACCGAAGTAGCTGGGGCGGTACTTGCCGAGAGGCCCGTACCCGCCGGGGGCCGGGCTCCATGTGGAGATCTCGCGCTTGCGAGAGATGTCACGCCCGACGTTGATGGCCCAGGTCATCTCCTCCGCCTCGCGGAATCGCAACTGGCTGAAGGGGATGGCCACCTCGACGACCCAGTGATCGTCGTGGATCGCCCCGGCGCACTCCCACACGGCATCCCAACTCTCGTTGAGCGTGTTCCCACCGTCGGAGACCGCGGTGTCCTCCATGCCGCCAACGGCGTTGAAGCGGAAGAACACGGCCGTGTTTCGGTCGTTGTAGGGGTCGAGGAACACGAAGGCGTGGTCGTTGGAGCGAACGCCCGAGCTGTCGCGGCGCATGTCGTTGATGACGACCTTGTCCATCTCGTCGTCATGGCACACGTAGCCGAGGTACAGATTCCGGTCGTCGTACAGGATGCGCACCTCGGTCCGTTCGCTGATCGGTTCGCCCGTGTTGGGGATCATCTGCGTGAATTCGGTGATCGGGACGGCGCGCGTCCAGGCGAGCTCGTCGAACCGGCCGTCGATGCTGATGGGCTCGGCAACCCGGAGCGGACGAATCGTGTATTCGGCGTTCGCCCAGATCGCCAGGAGCGCGAGCACGGATGCTGCCCCGACGCGCAAGGCCGCTCGCTTACGGCCGCTGCGATACAGATGTGCGGATTCTGGCATGGTGAGTCTTCCTNGCGNNNGCGCGGTCGTCCGCCGCGTCTGCGTCCCTACGATGGATAGCTTCGTACACCNACCTCGCAAGTGCAGCGCTTCAGTCCGAACCGTTCGCCCTATGGCGNCGGANGTGGCGCGTGCTGGTCCACACGTCAGNGCCATTCCGTCAGGCGACGAGGTCGCTCAGTAGGATCACTTCGACCTCTACCACGCGGCGGGAGTGACGGCCGCCGATGACCGTGGCGTCGCATCGGGCCCCCATCGCGCCGCCGAGCACCATGCCGTACCGCGTCAGCCGGAGCGGCCGTCGCGGTATTCCGCGGCCTTCTCCTGNATTCCAACGGCGACGGCGTCCTCGGGAGTGACGGCGTGCTCGGCGGCGTAATCGCGGATGTCCTGCGTGATGCGCATGCTGCAGAACTTCGGGCCGCACATGCTGCAGAACTGCGCCACCTTCGCGCCGTCGGAGGGCAGCGTCTCGTCGTGGTATTCGCGGGCCGTATCCGGGTCGAGGGACAGGTTGAACTGGTCCTCCCACCTGAACTCGAAGCGGGCGCGAGAGATCGCGTCGTCCCACTCCTGCGCGCCGGGGTGCTGCTTCGCGAGGTCCGCCGCGTGCGCGGCCACCTTGTANGCGATNACNCCNTCCTTNACGTCGTCGCGGTTNGGNAGGCCGAGGTGNTCCTTCGGCGTCACGTAGCACAGCATCGCCGTGCCGTACCAGCCGATCATCGCCGCGCCGATGGCCGAGGTGATGTGGTCGTACCCCGGCGCGACATCCGTCGTGAGCGGCCCCAGCGTGTAGAAGGGCGCCTCGTCGCAGTATTCCATCTGCTTCGTGACGTTCTCCTGGATCTGATGCATGGGGATATGCCCCGGGCCCTCGTTCATCACCTGGACGTCGTATTCCCACGCGATCTTCGTGAGTTCGCCCTGCGTCTTCAACTCGGCGAACTGCGACTCGTCGTTCGCGTCAGCGATACAGCCGGGCCGCAGGCCGTCCCCCAGCGAGAACGCGATGTCGTAGTGCCGCATCATCTCGCACATCTCGCGGAAACGCGTGTAGAGGAAGTTCTCCTGATGATGCGCCAGGCACCACTTCGCCATGATCGACCCGCCGCGCGAAACGATGCCCGTCACGCGATCGAGCGTCATCGGAATGTACCGGAGCAGCACGGCCGCGTGGATCGTGAAGTACGACACGCCCTGTTCCGCCTGCTCGATCAGGGTCTCCATGAAGATGTCGAACGTGAGGTCCTCGGGGACGCCGTCCACCTTCTCCATCGCCTGGTAGAGCGGCACCGTGCCGATGGGGACGGGCGAGTTGCGGATGATCCACTCGCGCGTTTCGTGGATGTTCTTGCCCGTCGACAGGTCCATGACGGTGTCGGCTCCCCATCGGGTCGCCCATCGCATCTTCTCGACCTCGTCGTCGATGGACGAGGACACCGCGGAGTTGCCGATGTTCGCGTTGATCTTCGTGAGGAAGNTNCGGCCGATGATCATCGGCTCGATCTCGGGATGGTTGATGTTCGACGGGATGATCGCGCGGCCGCGCGCCACCTCGGAGCGCACGAGCTCGGCGTCCATCTTCTCCCGCGCGGCGATGAACTTCATCTCCTCCGTGACGACGCCCTGGCGAGCGTAGTACATCTGCGTCACGGATTCCTTGCCGCGCAGCGCCGTCCTACGCCGAAGCGCTTCGGGCATCAGACCTTCCGCCGGCGCCTTCGAGCGCTCGTGCTCTTCCACGCCGCCGCGCTTCTCGATCCACGGCGTGCGCACGTCCGGGGCNCCCTCGCGGACGTCCGTGCCTTGCGTGCCGCTCGTGTCGTAAAGGTCGAGGGGCGTGTCGCCGTTGGAGAGATGCACCCGACGCACGGGGATTCGTATGCCGTCGCCGCCGTCGATGTGGGTCTTCTCGACGCGGGGTTCTCCTTGATACTGTGCTGCTGCGCCTGCCGCCATGTGCCACTACCCCCTTGGTGTCGAGTACCCACGCCACGCCCGATTCCNAGGCTGCCAGCCGTATTGTACACGCTCGGGCGCCTCTCAGGAGCCCGGCGCTTGCGCGCGTGGGCGATGGGTTGTGCAATCATGAGTGAGGACGAACCGAACCGGGAGGCGCCGGAGACGACATGGCCGCGGACTGGGTGACATCGCGCTGGCTNCGAGNCCACGANTGGGANTGGGAGCNNGANATGCCNCCCGANCTCGCGGAGCTGGGCAGACGTCGGGCGAATCTCGCCCCGCAACGGTTCTTCTACCACCCGTGCCGCATGGCCCGCCGCATGGGCGGCGAACTCGGCCGCGAGACCGGCCGGGTCGAATACGTCGCGTACGACGCCATCGCCGATCTGATCCTGCGCACGTTCGAGGAACAGAAGTCGTTGGCGTTCGTGCATCGCGACTCGCAGCTTCGCGGGCCGCAGTACACGACGATGGTGAACCACTGGATACGTGAGCTACAGCAGGCGCGACTGCTCGTCCCCGACGGCGAGGACGATCCGATCGATTGCGCCGCCGTCTTTTGGAGCGCGCGATTCCTCTTCGGCCTGATGCAGTTGGAAGAGGAGTTCGTCCCGGCGCTGGAGATGGTGGCGGATATCGAGCCGCGGACGGTCGTCGAGATCGGGACGTGTCACGGGGGTAGCCTGTTCTCGTGGACGCAGGCCGCGGCGCCGGACGCCCGCATCGTCAGCATCGACCTGCCCGCCGGCCCGGGCGGCGGCGGATACACCGCCGAGTATGCCCGACGCTTCCAGCAGTTCTGCGCGCCGGACCAGCAACTCACCTGCATCCTCGCCGACTCGACCGCGGACGATACCGTCCGCCAAACGCGGGACGCCCTCGGCGGCGAGCCGATCGACTTCCTGTTCATAGATGGCGACCACAGCTACGAGGGCGCGAGCCGTGACTTCGAGCTGTACGCGCCGATGGTCCGCCCCGGCGGGCTCGTCATGTTCCACGACATCCGCCACGCCAAGGACCCGGAGAGCTACGGCGTGCACCGGCTGTGGAACGAGCTTCGCGAGACGCATTCGGGCGTGGAGTTCGTGGGGTCGGAGGGACTATCGCTTGGGATTGGCGTGCTCAGTCTGTAGCGCGGTGCTTCGCCGGCACCAGACGATCCACAGCAGCCCGCCTCCGACCAGATTCCACACGCCATCCACGAGTTCGACGCGTGCTTCCAAGGCCTTCTCGCGCCAATCGCCGCTGCCCCACACGAACTGCACGAGGGCCCTCGTCGCCGCGATGCGCTTCACGTCGATGGCGACCCACCAGTCGCGGGTGGGCGCTTCGGTCGCCGGGAGGAGGATTCCCGGGTATCTGGCGTATTCCTGCGGCGCCGACCCATCGGCGTGCACAACACGTGCCGGGTACCACTCGCGCTGCAGAGAGAGCACGGCGAACGCCGCCGCGTCGCGGATCTGCTTCAGGTCGGAAGTAGGGGGACGCGAAGCGTCATAGGGTTGTGGTCGTATCCGTCCTCGATGCCGTCGGTATCGGTAACGGCCTGGTGAGGCCGCGTGCCTAGATACAGCTCAGATCGAACCGACCGGCTGGCTCACAGATCGTACAGGTTGCCCAGTCGGAAGTCCCCGATGTCCCCCGACTCGACGGCGCGGGTGATCTCCTCGCGCGTCGTGCCTACGAAGGTCGAGGGATGCGCCAGACGCAGCAGCAGGGCGACACCGTACAGCTCCATATCGACCTCGCCGTACCCGGCAAGGATGTGCTCGCGCGCCCAGGAGTTCCCAAAGCGCAGACCCCAAGACTCCCAGCTCGTGAAGTCCCACATCTGCCACCCGACCGTGATCTCCTCGATGTCGATCAGCCCCATCGCGCGGGGGTCGGCGACGCTTGCCACGAGGGCGTTGGAGAAGTGCATGTCGGTGAAATGGAGCTTGTACGGGTATGGGTCCGGCACGCGGGAAGCGTAGCGATCCACGAGCGAGCGAGCGTCGTCCAGGAACCGCGCGTCCACGAGGCCATCGCGCACCGAGTGGCCAACGAACTGCTCCAAGCAGTCGTAGAGCCCGCCGTGGCCGCCTCTGTCGTCGAAGATGTACGCGGGTACTTCACGGTACGCCGTTACGTCGTGCAGGCTACGCAGCAGCGCGCCCAGCTCCCGGCACATTTCGTGGGTCACCGGCCCGTCGCCATGCTCCCGCAACGCCGCAGACGCAGGAACGGCCTCCAACCACTCCAGTACGAGGCATCCGGCGGGAAACTCTTGGCACGGCTCGACGTGCGCCTCGACTACCGGGCAGGGCAGTCCCGCGCGGCGCATCTGCTCGTACCCCCACTTCTGGCGCAGCAGAGAATCGTGGAGCCCCTCCAGGCGGACGAGGTGGCGCGAACCGGACGCGCAGGTGACGACGATGTCGTCGCGTCCCTCCTTCAGCGGCTGCGTTGACGAGATATCGGAGGCATCTACCGACCGTAGAATATCTCTGAGCGCGTCGTCGTTCATCGCGCCTGGGCCTCCCGGTCAACGGTGCCTAGCGCTAGGTCCATCGCATCGGCCGCCGCCGCGAGTTCGCTTCGCGCCTCCCGGAGCGTCGCTGCGTGCTCTCGCTGTTCGGCCATGTCGCCCAGGATGTCGCGATACGCGTCGCCCGGCTTGCCGATGAGCGTTGGGCTTAGCAGGTCGACGATGCGCTCGTACCGTCGCGCCGTCTCGTCGATGTGTGGACGCGACGCCGGGGCGAACGAGTCCATCCCCGACCGCAGGTAGGACGCGACTGCCGCCGCTCCTTCGGAGAACGTGACCGCCGTGAGCCAGGCGCAACCGACCGCGCTCCCGGCTTCGCGCGACTGACACGGGTCGCAGAAATGCGCGACCGTCTGCATACGGTCCGCCCAGCGGCCCATCGCCGCGAGCCCGTAGACAGCGTCATCGTCCGACACGAACGGCTCGGCGTCGCCGCGCATCTGATGCACGGCGGCCCGCAACACGTCCCGGTCGACCTCGCGCCGGGCCCTCGACGGCTCGCCCGCGGACAGCCCCCAGATGACTCCCGACGGTCGCGCGACGTTGTCCGACCTCCCGTTGAGGCAGGAACCGAGGAGGTCTCCATCGGCATTCACGTCGGTGACGATGCCGGGCCAGATGCGCGCCATCGGGTCTTCCCACCCGCCGGACGTGAGCACGACCTCTCCCGAGTCGAGGGCAGCGCGCGTCTTGAGCGCGCGGGCTCGCCGGTACGGAG
>NYZG01000058.1 GCA_002687025.1 Candidatus Poribacteria bacterium | reverse complement strand
GCTGGAGCCGGGGTGGCACAGCAAGGCGTACCCGTGCACGTACGAATGGGACACGTCGCGGTTCCCGGAGCCGTCGGCTTTCGTTGGGCGTATGGCGGACAAGGGCATCCGCGTGAACCTGTGGGAGAACGCGTACGTGNCGCCGNNCGCCTNGANCCACGANGCGCNCGAGCCGCTGTNANGATCGCACATGGTGTGGGGCGGCATCGTGCCGGATTACACGCTGCCCGAGGCGCGCGAGCTCCTGGCCGATCAGCACCGGCGCGAGCACGTCGACATCGGCGTGTCCGGCTATAAGCTGGACGAGTGCGACGGCCACGACCATTGGCTCTGGCCCGCGCACGCGACGTTCCCGTCGGGGCGCACCGGCGAGGAGATGCGGCAGACGTACGGCCTCCAGCTCCAGACGCTCACTGAAGGCGTGTTCCGCGACGCTGGGCGGCGCACGTTCGGCCTGACGCGGGCGTCTTACACAGGGGCCTCTGCGCTTCCATACGCGCTGTATTCCGACTACTACGACCATCGCGCGTTCGTGACGGCGTTGTGCAACTCGGGGTTCTCCGGTCTGCTGTGGTCGCCTGAGATCCGCAGCGCAAGCGACGCGGAGGAGTGGGCGCGNCGGATGCANACGGTGTGCTTCTCGCCNGTCGCCATGCTCAATGCCTGGGCNAGCGGCACGAAGCCGTGGAGCTACCCGGAGATCGAGGNCGCCATACGCGACGTGATGCGTCTCCGCATCCGGCTGATTCCATACCTGTACTCCGCGTTCGCGCGCTACCACTTCGACGGCACGCCGCCCTTCCGATCGACCGTGCTCGAAGAGGGGGACGTGAGCGATCGCTCGGATCAGTACATGGTGGGCGATTCGCTGCTNGTNGCCCCGCTGTTCCGCGGCGAGACGGAGAGGGAAGTGGAGTTCCCCGCCGGATCGTGGTTCGACTTCTACACGGGGGCACACGCTGGAGACGCCGGCGTACACACCGTCGTCGCTCCTTTGGAGCGCATCCCGGTGTTCGTGCGAGATGGCGGGCTCATCCCGCTCGCCCAAGAGGGCCAGGGCAGCCTGGAGATCAGGTACTACGGGACGGTCGCCGGCGCATCATTCCAGTACTACATGGACGACGGCGAGACCTACGCCTACGAGCGCGGCGAATACACGTGGGCGACGCTGGACGCCACGCGCGATGGAAACGAAGTCACCGCGACCATCGAACTGCCCGCGCACGCGCCAGCGAACGGCCTCGACGCGGCGACGTGGCGCCTGATGACGCTGGAGGCGTGACGTCGCGGGCTATCAGCCGTCGGGAGCGCGCAGGCCCGCGATGCCTTCGGCCAGCGCGTTTCGGTAGAGGACGCTGTCGCGTTGGTATGCGAGGCAGCGGAAGCCCTGCGCTATCAGGGCGCGTCCCTGCTCGACATCGCCCGCCATGAACCCGGCGGCCTTGCCGTGNCTGNCGCAGGCGTCGAGCACGCGGGTGACGGCGTCCTTGTAACGGTCGTGTGAGAACTGGCCGGGGATGCCCATGGATGTCGTCAGGTCGTAGTGGCCGATCCACACGACGTCCACGCCGTCGACCGCCGCGATGTCGTCGACATGCTCCAGGCCCGCCACGGATTCCACCTGCGCGATCACGAGGCCCTCGTCGTTGGCGGCGCGCATCTTCTCGGCGATGTCGCCGCCGGTGTAGTCGTCGTGGGCGACGCTGAACGCGGTTCCGCGCCGGCCGTCGGGCGGGTACTTCGCGCACTCGACGATCTGCCGCGCCTGCTCCGCGCTCTCGACCATCGGGACCATGATNCCCATCGCNCCGACNTCGAGAATCCTGGCGATGAAGTGGTACTCCGTCGTCGGAACGCGGACGGCGGGGACGANNTCGCCGAAGCGCGCNGTCGCCATGAGCGTGCGCATCGTCTCGACGGTCCAGCCGGTGTGCTCCATGTCGTAGACGACGAAGTCCGCGCCTGCGTCCGCGGCCAGGCGCGCGAGCGCCGTCGCGGGGAACTCGAACGCCATCGTGCCGACCGCTACGCTGCCCGCGGCCAGGGCGCGCTTCACCTTGTTTTCCCTCACGGGGCCTCCTGTCGGCTTGCGTAGCGTCTGAGCTTTTCCTGCATCTTCGGGTCATCGAGCGCGGCGCGGTTGACGACGTTCTGCGGGGGTCTGCCGGCGGCGACATCGGCGATGGCCTGGCACGCGCTACGGCCCACGCCTCGGAAGCACTCGTCGGTCCAGCAGACCGCGTGCGGGGTCAGGATGACGTTGTCCAGCGTGAGGATGGGATCGTCCGCGTCGGGCGGCTCAGGGTCGAATACGTCGAGCGCGGCGCCCTGAATCGTGTGCTCGCGCAGCGCGTCCGCCAGGGACGGCTGATGGACGATCGGCCCGCGCGCGACGTTGATGAGATACGCCGTCGGCTTCATGCGACTCAGGCGAGACGCGTCGATGAGATGGCGCGTCTCATCGGTCAGTTGGCAGGTGATGCAGACGAAATCCGCTTCTGCTAGCAGATCGTCGAGCTCGACGAGTTCCGCGCCGGCCTCTCGCGCCTTCACGGCGTCGGCGTAGGGGTCGTGGGCGACGTATCGCATGCCGAACGGGCGCGCGAGGTCGCACAGCTCGCGCCCTATGTTGCCCAGCCCGATGATTCCCAGGACGCGCCCGGAGAGGCCCATGCCCATGTGGTCTGCGCGGTCGGCCCAGCGCCCCTCGCGCGTCAACCTGTCCTTGATGTGCAGCTTGTGTGCGAGCGCCAGGATGAGCGCCAGCGCTGAGGACGCCACCGGGCGTCTGACGCCGTCGGGCGTGATGGTCAGGAGCACGGCGTTCCGCGTGCACGCCTCGACATCCACGCGGTCGTACCCGACGCCGAACCGCGCGACGATGCTCAGGCTGTCGGCGCCCTCCAGCGTCGCCGCCGTGACGCCGCACCCGAGGACGAACAGCGCGTCGTACTCCGCGGCCTGGTCCGTGCGGATGGTGTCGACGCGCTCGCTCAAGAACTCCCACTCGACTCCGTCGGCGGCTTCCAGGATGTCCAGGCCGATGCCGTCGGCCCCGAGCGTGTCTCGGTGTGGCTCCAGGTCGCGCGTTACTCCGACGCGGAACGATGCAGGCATGTGGCGCCCGTTCGGTAGCGGTGTGCGGCTCCGTGCCTCCTGGGCAGTGTAGCAATCCCTTGTCGCGGTGACATGTGCGGGCGCCCGGCTCGTGGCCGGGCGGTTTGGGCTGCTGTCGATGGCGGAGCGCGCGCGGCCGTTCTGCGGCCGCATTGCCGGGCGGACGGTGACAAGGCTGTTCGCGTCGGCTACGGTCGGTAGCGCGCGGTAGGAGATGAGAAGGTGCTATTCCGATTCTCGCTGTACGGCTTCCTCAAGAACCAGCGGTACTTCGAGCCGTTCCTGATGCTCGCGTTCGTCGATAAGGGCTTGTCGTTCTTGCAGATCGGCGTGCTGTTCGCCTTCCGCGAAGTGTGCGTGAATCTGTTCGAGATACCCAGCGGCGCCGTCGCCGACCTCTACGGCCGACGACGCGCGATGATCGTCTCGTTCACGGCGTACATCGTGTCGCTCGCCACGTTCGCGATGAGCAAGAACGTGGCGTGGCTCTTCGCGGCGATGTTCACCTACGCCATCGGCGACGCGTTCCGTAGCGGTACGCATAAGGCGATGATCTTCGACTGGCTGCGCATCCACGGCCGCAGCGACGAGAAGACCCGCGTCTACGGCTACACGCGCTCGTGGTCCAAGATGGGCTCCGCCGTTTCCGTGGTGCTGGGCGCCGGCCTGGTGTTCTATACCGGCGCCTACTCGTACATCTTCTGGTTCGCGATCATCCCCTACGCCCTGAACATCGTGAACTTCCTCGGCTATCCCGCCGAGCTCGACGGAGAGCAGGACGCGCCCGTGTCGTTCGGCGCGCTCTTCGAGGTGCTGTGGGAATCGCTGCGCGAGGTGGCCGGACGCCGGCCGCTGCGTCGCGCCGTGCTCGAATCGCTCGGATTCGAGGGCGTGTTCCACGCGACGAAGGACTACCTCCAGCCGCTCCTCAAGCAGACGGCGATCGGGCTGCCGGTTCTGCTGATGGTGTCCGACTTGAAACGCACGGCCGTCCTGGTGGGCGTCGTCTACTTCGCGCTGCATCTGATGTCTAGCGCGGCGGCGCGGCAGGCGCATCGCGTCGTGGACGCCGCGGGAGGAGAACAACCGGCCGCGGACATCCTGTGGGGCGTCGACTGGGTGCTGTTTGCGGCCCTGCTGGCGTCGCTGATGCTCGGGTGGCAGGCGGCAGCGATCGCCGCGTTCGTGCTGCTGATGGTCGTGCAGAACCTGTGGCGACCCGCGCTCGTGAGCCGCATCAACACGCACTCGACGCCCGAAATGGGCGCGACCGTGCTGTCCATCGAGGCGCAGGCGAAGTCGCTCGGGACGATGGCGATTGCGCCGTTGGTAGGCTGGGCCGTGGACACCACCGGCAGCTTCTGGCCCGTCGCGGCCGCCGGGCTGACGGCCGCCACTGTCGTGCTTCTGTCCCGACCATTCGGACGTGCGTCTAGAGCGGCGTGACGCCGCCGTACCGCACGCCCGTGAGATAAGCCACGTCTCGCTTCCACGTCGTGAGGTCGTCCGCTGAGAACTCGCTCATGCGCGCGTGGCCGCAGGCGCGCGACAGCAGTCGCATGAGATCGACCGTCGCGCGGAGGAATCGGTCCAGGCGTTCCGCGGCCTGATCCACCATGAGACGCGCGCGCAGGTGGCCCTTCTGGGTGGCGATGCCGACGGGGCAGTTGTTCGTGTGGCACGCCCGCATGCCGATGCACCCGATGGCCTGCAGGGCCGAATTGGCCACGGCGACGCCGTCCGCTCCGAGCGCCATTGCCTTCGCAAAGTCCGGCGCGGTGCGCAAGCCGCCTGTCGCGATGAGCGTCACGTGGTCGTGTCCGCCCTCGTCGAGATGGCGCCGCGCGCGGGCTATGGCAGGCATGGTCGGCATGGAGATGTGCTCCTTGAGCGTGTCCGGCGCCGCGCCCGTGCCGCCGCCGCGTCCGTCCAGGATGATGTAGTCCACGCCGATGTCCACCGCCGCCTGCACGTCCGCCTCGACGTGCTGCGCCGACAGCTTGAAGCCGATGGGGATGCCGCCGGTGTATTCGCGGACATCGTCGGCGAATCGGCGGAAGTCGTCGAGGCCCGTCCAGTCGGGGAACGTGGCGGGACTGATCGCCGACTGCCCCTCCGGGAGGCCGCGCACCTGCGCGATCTTGCCGCGTACCTTCTCGCCGGGGAGATGTCCGCCGACGCCGGTCTTCGCGCCTTGCCCGCCCTTGAAGTGGAACGCCTGCACGTCCTTCAGCAGCGCCATCTCGAAGCCGAAGCGCGCCGACGCCAACTCGTACAGGTAGCGCGTGTTCTCCGCCCGCTCCTCGGGGAGCATGCCGCCCTCGCCCGAGCATATGCCGGTACCCGCCATCTCGGCGCCCTTGGCGAGCGCCGTCTTCGCCTCCTGCGAGAGCGCCCCGAAGCTCATGTCCGACACGAATATGGGGATGTCCATGCGCAACGGCCGATTCGCCCCCGGGCCGATCACAAGCTCCGTCTCCACCGGCGCGTCGTCGAGCAGCGGCAGACGGTGCAGTTGCGCCGTGACGAACTGCAGGTCGTCCCACGTGGGGAGCTCGTCGCGGCGCACGCCCATCGCCGACAGCGGCCCGTGATGACCCACGCCCTCCAGACCGTTGGTGGCCAACTCGCGGATATCATCGACAAACGGCTCGGCCGACGTGCCCTCGTGGTCCTGGTACGCGCCCTGGTATTCGTCGCGTTTGAAGGGCTGCGGGTTCTCCTCTTCCCACTCGGCGATCTCGTCGGCGTCCACCCACACGGCGTCGTCCTCGACCCACGACGAGAACTTCTCGAGTGTGTCATCGCTATCGGACTGGCTCACCCCTGTGTCGACGCGGAAGTCCCACTTGTGGACGCCGCATATGAGGTTCCCTCCCTCGATGTGGCCATCGACCATGAGGGCGCCCCGATGGGGGCAGCGGCCGTAAAGGACCGACGCCTCGTCGCCGTAGCGTACGATGACGAGGTCGGTATTCCCAACCAGCGCGCCGGCTGGCTCACGATCTGTCAGCTCCGAGAATGTCGCTACCTTCACTCGGTCCATCGGCAACTCCCTATCCGTGGCGTCGTGTCACGCGAGATCGAACAGCAGGAACTCGGCATCGTCGGTGGCCGCGATCAGGAGCGTGGTCTCCTCGCTTACCGCGGCCGCGTCTCCGGCATCGAGGCGTTCGCCGTTGACGCTCATTGACCCATCGGCGACCTGTATCCACGCGTGGCGGGCATCGCCGAGAGCGTGCGTCACCTCGGCTCCAGTCGCGAGCTCGGCGTCGTATATGCAGATGTCCTGATGCACGTCGAGCGATCCGTCGCGGCCGTCGGGTGAGACGATGAGACGCAGGCGATTGCGTCTCGCTTCCAGGTCGAACGGCCGGTCCTCATAGCGCGGCTCATGTCCCGCGCGGTCGGGCACGATCCACGTCTGAAAGAGATGCACCGGCGCGTCGGACAGGTTCATTTCGCTGTGCGTGATGCCCGTGCCGGCGCTCATGCGCTGGACGATGCCCGGCGTCAGCGTCGCACTGAATCCCATGCTGTCCTCGTGGGTCAGCGCACCCTCCAGCACGACCGTCACGATCTCCATGTCGCGGTGCGGATGCGTTCCGAAGCCCTTGCCCGCATGTATCACGTCCTCGTTCAGAACGCGCAGCGACCGGACCCCCATCCAGTCGGAATCGTAGTAGTTCGCGAACGAGAAGCTGTGGCGGGCCTCCAGCCACCCGTGGTC
>NYZG01000057.1 GCA_002687025.1 Candidatus Poribacteria bacterium | reverse complement strand
GGCGTGCGCGATCCCGGCCGCCAGGGCGAGACCCAGCGCCAGGCAGAGGAAGACGGCACGGGACATCCTCGTCCTGCCAGCAGCCTTCATGCGAGCGTCCTTGTGGGTTCGACGGTTATCGCCTTCGGTTGCGTGGGACAGGCGCGGACACAACAGCCGCAACCCACGCACACGTCCTCATAGACGTGCAGGGAGCCGTCCAGGGCCAGGTCCAGCACCGTGACGTCCGACTCGTGCAACGGGCACACCTGAATACAACGCGTGCACTCCTCGCCGGTTGACCGGAGGCAGGTAGCGGCGTCCACGCGGGCGATCCCCATGCCCAGACCGTCCGCGGGACGCGACATGAGCGCGCCGGTCGGGCACGCCGCCATGCAGTCCAGTCCCACGCACACAACGCACGGTTGGCGCTCCGGGTCGACATAGGGCGTGCCGTTGGCGTCGGCGAGGATGGCGTTGGCCGGGCACGCCTGCACGCACTCCCCCGTGTGGTCGCACGTGTTGACGAACAGCGTCTCATGCAAGGCGCCCGGCGGCCGCAGGCGCGTTTGGGGGATATCGTCCGGCTCGGGAGGCCGATCCTTGACGGCCTCCCGGAATTCGGCCACGGGGCGCGCCACCTCTCGGAGCAGTTGGCCGAAGAAGTCGCGACGGCCTACGTCGGACTCGTCGTCGTAGGCCGTCTTGGGCTTGCGCGCCATCGAATACCGCCCCACCTGGGAGGACGCGCGGCTATCCTACGAGCGACCTCAGTAGCTCGATCCCCGCCTGGATGTCCGCGATCTGCTCGTCCCCGCTGATCTCTCGCTCGATGGTGATATACCCGTCGAAGCCGATTTCCTTCAACTTCTCGACGAATTGGGTCATGTTGACGTCGCCGGCGCCGAGGGGTGTCTCCTCGCCGAAGGTCACCGTCGGTTGATCGGACCACGTGCCGTCCTTGGCGTGGACGCTGACGATGTAATCCTTGACGATCTCCATAGCCTCGATCGGCTCGCCGCTGCCGTAGAGGATCATGTTCGCCGGGTCGAAGTTGACCTTCAGGTTGTCGCGGTCGACCGCCTTGAGGAAGGCGAGGAGGCCCGCGCCGCTCTCCTGCCCCGTCTCGAGGCTGAAGACCTGCCCGTTGCCAGCGCAGTGGTCGGCGATCCCTTGTAGGGTCTCGACCATCTCGCCGAACAGCGGGTCGGTGTGGTCCTCCGGGATGAACCCTATGTGCGCCGCGACGGCGTCCACGCCCAACCCTTTGGCGAACTCGGAGATCGCGAGAGTCTCCTGGACACGTTCGGCGCGCGGGCCGGCGGGGACGTACCCGACGGTCTCCTTGACCGTAGGGATGTCCGCGTAGCTTTCGCCATCGAAGCCGCAGAAGACGGTCGTGATGGTGATGCCGGACTCCTCGACCGCGTCGCGCAGCTCCTCGAAGGCGTCCCCGGCCAGGTATTGCGCGGGTGGGCGGCCCATCTGGGC
Organism: Candidatus Poribacteria bacterium; assembly: GCA_002687025.1. Taxonomy (GTDB): domain Bacteria; phylum Poribacteria; class WGA-4E. The sequence continues at coordinate 27,823 of NYZG01000057.1, read as the reverse complement.
GTTGTTCAGGCCGACGGCTTTGACCTTGGCGAGGCTTTCCGCCGGGTCGTCGCCGACCCCGAGCATGATTCCGATTTCCAACGGCTTCTCAGGCTTCATCGTACTCTCCGGTAGGCATTGGTTTCCGTGGCGTGGGATACCGGTTCGCGTGAGGGACGACAGCTATGGGCCACGGCGCGTACTCGCACAGGTTCACGAAGGCGCGCGGAACCCCTGTATCTCCTCGGCGCTCCATGTGTTCACGACGTGCTTGGGTTCCAGCCACGCGCGCCGCGCCGTCGCGAGGCCGTATCGTATCGTGTCGAGCGTCTCTCGGCGATGGGCGTCGGTGTTTATGGATACCGGCACATGGGCTTCGCGCGCCATCGCGCAGTATTCGGCGTTCAGGTCCAGACGGTCAGGCGCCGCGTTGAGTTCGAGTGCGACGCCCGTCTCGGCCGCCTTCCCTATCAGCGCAGGGATGTCTATCGGGTAGGGGTCGCGACGGCTGAGAAGCCGTCCCGTCGCGTGGCCGATGACGCGTACGTACGGGTTCTCCATGGCGCGGTAGAAGCGCTCCGTCTGCTCTGCCTCGGACAGGTTGAAGTTCGAGTGGACGCTGGCGACGACCCAGTCCAACTGCGCGAGAATGTCGTTTGGGTAGTCGAGCTTGCCGTCGCGGAGGATGTCCACTTCGCTGCCGGCCAGGAGCGTGAAGTCGCTGTCCATGCCGTCGTTGACGACACGCACCTGCTCGATCTGTTCGAGCAGACGTTCGGCGCTGAGCCCTCCGGCTTGCCCGGATGACCGTGAGTGGTCGCAGATGGCCAGGCAGCCGTATCCGCGCGCCTGCGCCGCTTGCGCCATCTCCTCAATGGTGTTCAGGCCGTCGCTGGCGTGCGTGTGGACGTGGAGGTCAGCGTTGTAGTCGTCGATGCGTATGAGGGTGGGTAACGCTCCGGCGTCGGCCCTGTCGATGGCCGTCGTGCCCTCGCGGAGCTCCGGCACGATGAGCGGGAGTCCGAGCTTCCCGTATATCTCCTCCTCGTCGAGGCGCCGCCATCCCTCGTCGTCGTCGAGCGGCGGGAGTCCCCGCTCAGTGGCGCGCGCGCTCAGCGCCGCGACGTGGCTGGCGTCCGCCGTCTGCCGCAGCCAGGTGACCCCAAAGTACGCCGAGGGGGTCAGTGAGGCGCGTATCGGGAAGCCTCCGCCGAACTCTCCGCGCACCTCCCGCGTGGGACTGCCGTCGCCGAGGCCGATCTTGTCCAGCACTACCGCGGCTTGCCCGATGTTCTCCGTCGCCGCGACGACATGTATGCGCCGTGGGGTCTCGACGCCACGCCTCGCCGCCCCGGCGACCGCGACCGCCGTCACGTCGGACGCGAGGTTCAGGGCCTCGCCGATCTGCTCACTGAGACGCAACACCTCTTGAAGCGGTCGCTCCACGTTGCGGCGACGTATCCGCGCGATCCCCGCCCGGAGCTTCTCCTCGGTCTTGGCGGTGATGCCCTTCATGCCCTGGACGGTCCCGGCGTCGAGACCCGCTTCGAGTTCGTCAATCGACTTGATGTGGAGATCCTGGAACAGGCGCTGCGCCGTCTTGGGGCCTATCCCCGGGAGTTCCAGCAGGTCGAGGACGGTGATGGGCGTGGTCTCTTCGAGCTTCTCGCGCCGTTTGGACGAGCCGGTGGCGAGGTACTCTTCGATGAGCTTCGCCGTGGAGTCGCCGACGCCCTTCATGTCGGTGAGGCGGCCTTCGGCGTACACGGCTCCGATCGGCTCGGGCAGCGCGTCGATGGCATCGGCGAGGCGGCTGTACCGGCGTATACGGTACACGTCGTCATCCCCGCCGATGGTCATCAGGTCGGCGAGAATCCGCAGTTCGTCGGCAAGTTCCTCGTTCGTCAGCATCAGGCAGCGCGTCCTGTCCGGTGGAGTGGGCGGATTCTAGCACTCGCGCGCGCGAGGCGGCAACGGACGGCATACGCAAGGCGCGCTCGCGGGCGGCGGGGCTACGGAGCCCGCGCGGACGCTGGTGGTCGTCATCCCCGCAGGAGGAAGTAGTGACCCCACAAGGCACATGTGGGTCACGGTTGGAACCCATCCTGACGTTGTCCAGCTAGGGGAAGGCATTCACGCTCGCCCCGCGGCACGTGGTATCCAACACGACCATCGTGGCCGTTCGGTGGACGGGGTCAGTTCACGACTGCGGTCTCTTCGGTCTCAACAGCCACGGGCGGCGGGTATGCGCCGCTGAGGACCTTAGCGACGCCCACCTCCTGGATGACCCGGAGCGCTTCGGTCAGCGCCTCGTCGTTGTCGCGATCTACGAGGCGTTCGGTGCCGACGTTCAGGTCGAAGATGTTGCGCGCTTCGAGCCAGATGGTCTTCTCGGAGAGGCGTATGTTCTCCTTCTCCAGGATGGCCGTCAGTTCAGGCAAGCTGGGCTCCAGCGTCGCGAAGTCCTTGGGGGTCTCCGCGTGTTCGTCCTCGTAGCCTTCCAAGAACCCGATCACGAAGTCGTCCACGATGCGCTCGTCGCGGGCGTGTTGACGGGCGAACGCCTCCTCGTCCGTCAGGCGGGCGGGCTCCACCGGCACGTCGGGGGAGATGCCTTCGCCGTCGATGGACGTGCCATCCGGCGTGAAGTACGAGGAGATGGTGAGAGACAGGGCGCCGCCACTTTCCAGTACGAACCGCTGCTGTACCACGCCCTTGCCAAAGGTCTTCTCGCCGACAAGGATTCCTCGATCGTGGTCCTTGATGGCGCCGGCCACGATCTCGGAGCCGCTGGCGCTGTTGCCGTCTATGAGGATGACGACCTCTACATCGTCGCTTACGAGCAGGTCTGCGTTGGCAAGATACTCGCGGTCGAACTCCTTGCGGCCCCCTTCGCGCCCCTTGGTGGAGACGATCCGGCCCTTGGAGAGGAAGGCGTCGGAGACTTCTCGCGCGGCTGTCAGCAGCCCGCCTCTGTTCGCGCGCAGGTCGATGATGATCGAGCGCAGGTCGGTCGCGGCCTTCATGGCGTTGACGGCGGCTTCGAACTCCGTCGACGTCTGATTCTTGAAGCTGTCGAGCCTGGTATAGCCGATGCCTGGTTCGAGTATTTCCCACTCGACGCTGCGCGGCTTGATGACCTCGCGCGTGAGTGTGATCTCTGTCGTGCCGACGTGATTGCGCCGTGCCACCGTGATGGTGACGGGCTCTCCGACTCGGCCGCGCAGCTTGGACACCACATCGTCCATCGTCAGACCGGTGGGGCCTCCCAACACGACCGAGTCGCCGTCGACCTCGATGATCGTGTCGCCCGCCTGGATGCCCTCGCGTCGCGCGGGGGTGTTCGGCAGTACCGACGACACCTTGACCAGCGCGCGTTCGCCCTGTCGGTCGGCGTATATGCGTATGCCGAGGCCACCGAACTGGCCGTAGAAGAGGTCTTCACGCTCACGTTGCTGTGCCTGCGGCGCCTGGTAGAAGGAATAAGGATCGTGCAGCGCCGCGACCGCTCCCTTGATCGCGCCTTCCATCATCTTGTCGACATCGACGTCCTTGTAGTAGTTCTCCCGTGACCGGTCGATGATCTCGGAGAGCTGCTCTACGTACTGGTACATCGAGTCCTGGCGGCTCTGCGCACGGCCCTGGTTGAACCACATCAGCGCCAGCACGACCGTGATGACGCCAACCGGGAAGATGAAGGATAGAGAGCGGCCGTGCTTCTTCATGTAACGCACTCCGTGGACATTCCTTGGCAAACGCGCCCGGTAGCCCGCGCTCCGTCTACACAGCGCTTAGGAGCGGGCCGGACCGGGCTGCACATCTACGATGATACCATCTGGACGCGCCGTTGCATTCTCGCCGCTTCCTCTTCCGGCGCGCGCGAGAGTTCCTCGCACACGCGTTCGAGCTTGTCGGCGCCGGCGTACGACACTTCGTCGCCGGGGGTGTTCCGCGAGCGCGAACGGCGCCTCCAGCCAGCTACAGCATTTCCGTGGCGCCCGATCCACCGGCGCCCGGTTGCCTGGCTTGTGGATGCCTCCCTTGCGGGCAGGGCGGCCCAACTCTCCCCACACGAGGGCGTCTGAGGCAACCTGCCACTCCTCCATGGGGCGAGCAGGGCGAGATATGCCGCGTCGTGGTCGTATGCTGACACTGGCGCTCCTATGTTCGCTACCGCGCCTGCTTCATGCCGGCCCAGGTCGTGGCGAGCTTGTCCGCCGCGTGTACGGCCAAGGGCAGCGTGTCGCCCTCGCCGAACACGATGTCATCATAGTATCCGATGAGATCGACGCCCCCGTCGAATCCCAGCATCAGCCATCCGAGCGCCTGGTGCGTCGCCGGGTTGCGCCAGGCGAACCCGTCGGCGGCGAGCTTGTCGTCCACGTAGACGTCGTAAGTGAAGTTGTCCACGTCCATAACCTCGAAGATGTGCTGCCACTGCCCCTCGAGGATCGGGGCGACGGGCTGAGCGGCCCCGCCGTCATGCACGCCTATCTCATCGAAGCCGCCGCCCGACTGGGACCCTATGCGGATCACCGGCCCGGCGTTCCACTCGCGCACCTCGTCGCCGAAGTAGATGTGCATTGTGTTCGCCGCGTCTACGTTTGCGAAGTGAATCCATATGGAGAGGAAGTGCACGCCGCTCGTGATCTTCGGGTCGAAGACCCGAACGACCTCCTGATTGGCGTTCACTTCCATCGACTTGCCGGGGCCGTGGCTCTCCGCGTCCGTGATGAGCGTCGACGCTTGGTTCGCGGGAGCTCCGGCCGTCCAGCCGTCCTGTCCGTCGGCGTCGCCCACGTCGAGTCCGTCGAAGTTCTGCTCGTAGTGGATCGGCGCGGCGTATGCGGACACCGCGAGCAGACCCGTGACAAGGGCGGCCATACATCTCGTGATCATGTCCAGTCTCCTCTGCTTCCCGCCATGCGGCTCCGCGCCTATACTCTACGGGTTCGACCCTGGCCTCGCAAGACTCCGCATCGGGCGCTCTGGGATCATCGCACGTGCGCAATGCCGGCAACCCGCAGGTCCGCGTCACCCGTAGCGCGCGACGCAAGAAGACCGTCGCCGCGCGTTGGGACGGGGATATCGTCGAAATCCTGGCCCCGGCCCACATGCCCGAAGGGGAACTGCGCGAGGTGATCGACAAGCTCACGTCGCGGCTCACCAAGAAGCGGTCGCGGAAGGAGCATCTGTCGGACGACGATCTCACCCGCCGGGCGCGGCGCCTCAACCGCGAGTACTTCGGCGGCCGGCTACGTTTCGAGTCGATCCGGTTCGTGACGAACCAGAGCCAGCGTTTCGGGAGTTGCACGCCCGCGCGCGGCACGATCCGGCTTTCCGACCGGTTACGGCGCTACCCTGAGTGGGTCCTGGATTACGTGATCGTGCATGAGCTGGCCCACCTGATCCACGCGAACCACTCGGCGGACTTCTGGGCGGCCGTCAACGTCTACCCGCTCACGGAACGGGCGCGCGGGTTCCTGATCGCGGTGAGCTTGGCGGAGGGCGAGGTGGATGGCGTGGGGGAAGAGGCGACCCCCGACGACCTACGCTGACGAGCCCTTTGGCGAGTCGCACTCCACCAGTGCATTACTGCCCATCGGAAACGCGCTCGAACATCCGCGTGTTCACGCGCGCCAGACCTGCGTCCGTGCCGATCCACACGTACTGCCCGTCGGGCGTCACGGAGTGAATGCGCGACCCACGCACCTCGATGGGATACTCATAGGTGCCCCATTTCCCGTCCGGCTGCTGCATGAGCAGCGCCTCGCCCGTGGCGATCCAGAGCGTGCCGTCGGCATAGGCGGCGTGGATGTCTTCCGGGGCGATGTCGTCCTGCCCGAACGGATACGCCGTCCAGGTCAGTTCCGTGTCGCTCCACGTCGAATAGCCCTGCGCGTTTGTGCGGAAGCCCTGGGAGACCGTCGTGTACCATGTGGCGACAATCCCCGCGTCCGTAGCGACCATGCTGGTGATGGAGGAGCCACCGAGCCCGCTGTTCCGCGGGGTGTAGGTCTCCCATATCATCAGATTTCGATCCAGCCGGATCACGCCCTTGTGCTTGGAGCCGATCCAGAGGGAGTCGGGGGTCAGCACGAGCGCATTGGCGTGCACGCCCTCGAAGCCCTCTTCTTCGGTGAACGTCGTCCACCTGCCGTCAACGCGCGAGTATCGGGCCAACTTGTCCACGCCACCGACCCACACGTCCCGATCGTCCATCACGATCGCGTCGATGCCGCGTGGCAGGCCGTCCATCGGGCCGTATTCCGAGACGGCGCCGGTGAGCTTGTCCTGCCGTAGGAGCCCCATCCCGCTCGTGCCGATCCACACGTTCGACGGACTCACCGCGAACGACCGGATGATCGTCTCGCGCGCGAGGTCGCCGATGTCCAACGCCAGTGGCGCGCCGTAGCTCAGGTCGAACTTCGTGACGCCCTTGACCGTGCCGATCCACGTGTCGGGCCCGTCCGGGGCGACGGCGAAGACGGTGTCGTGCGCCAGCCCGTCCTCGGTCGTGTAGACGGTCCATGCGACTTCGGACGACAGCGCCACGGCCTCGTCGCGCAGGTCTTCGTCCATGGTCTGCGCCATGACCCAGCTCGCCTCGCGCACCACGCCGTCCATGTCTCCCATGCCCAGATACGCGCGTCCAAGGGCGAGATGCGCTCGCGCCTCGTAGGGGCTACCGGGATACCGCGAGAGGAACTCCCTCAGGGTGAACTGCGCTCGGGCATGGTCCGCCATGGAGCCGTACAGCGTGCCCAGCGCGAACAGGTTCTCTTCCGCGTACGGGTGCTCCGGGAACGTCTCCATCGCATATTCGTACGCCGCCAGGGCCTGCATCTTCACGTCTGGGGCCGTGTCGAGGTTCTCGCCGAAATACCGCGCTGCGTTGTGCGCGGCCTCCGAGGCGTACGGATCGCCGGGGAACGCCTTCGCGAAGGCTGCCAAGGCGATGGCGGCGGAGACGTAGTCGCCCTGCGCGACATATTCGGTCGCCTCTTCCTGGATCTTGTCGGTGATCGGGTAGGCGGCCGGGTCCAGCTGCGCGGCGAGCAGGTAGTGCCGAGACGCCTCCGACGACTCTCGGGATTCCAGCAGCGCCGCCAACTCGTAGTGCGCCGCCGCGAAGCGCGGAGACAGCGCCACCGCCTCCCGCAGGTTGCTCTCGGCGATGTCGGTCAGGCCGAGCTCCATCGCCTCCCACGCCGCTCTGAGCCTCTGTGTCGCCTCTGGCGCCACGCCGCCCTCATGGTCGAGGAACTGCACGATGCCGCCCGCCGGCAGGAACAACTGGAGCTCTTGTCCGTCCTCCAGGCGGATCCTGAACTGCGATCCGTCCGAGCGCAGCCATTCGCCCGTGTACACATCCCCGTTCGGCAGGGAGACGCGCGCCTGTATCGCGTCCGCCCGCGGGCCCAGGCAGGCCGCCGCCATCGCGATGCCCGCCACACACGCCCCACGGACTCCGGGAAACCTGAAGCGGCCGGTCATCGCGGCTTCGACAGCCATCATCCTGCCCATCTGTCACGCCCTGTTCAGCCGATGCTCACGTCGGCTATCCAACGATGCAAGTTCCACGTAGGGCGGCAAGGTTCGGAATCTCATGCCGCCGAAAGTACGACTCGAGACCGTCCACGACTTCCATCGTCGTCCGAGGATTCACGAAGTTCGCCGTGCCGACGGCTATCGCGCTCGCACCCGCGATGATGAACTCCAACGCGTCCTCCGTCGTCGAAATGCCGCCCATGCCGATGATCGGCAGACTCACGGCGTTGTACACCTGCCACACCATCCTCACGGCCACCGGCTTCAACGCGGGGCCGGAGAGCCCGCCCATCCCGCGGGACAGCTCCGCGCGTCGCGTCTCGACGTTTATCGCCATCCCCAGCAGCGTGTTGATGAGCGAGATGCCGTCGGCGCCGGCGCTCTCGCAGACGCGCGCCATGTCGACCACGCTCGTCACGTTCGGTGACAGCTTCACGATGAGCGGGAGCGTCGTCGCGCCCCGGCACGCCTCGACCAGCGCCCCGAGCATCGACGCGTCCACGCCGAATTCCATCCCGCCGCTGTCGACGTTCGGACACGACACGTTCAGCTCGAGACCATGCACGCCCTCGGTCCCATCGAGCCGCCCGCACAGCTCCACATAGTCTGCCACCGTGCGACCCGACAGGTTCACGAGCGTGCGGGTGTCGAACTGCTTCAGGTACGGCAGCTTGTCGCTGATGAACGCGTCGATGCCGACGTTCTGGAGGCCGATGCTGTTGAGCATCCCGGCCTCGGTCTCCGCGATGCGGGGCGGCGCGTTACCTTCGCGCGGCTCGACGGTGATGCTCTTCAGACCCACCGCGCCCAGGCGGTTCAGGTCGACGAACTCCGCGTATTCCGACCCGTATCCGAACGTGCCCGACGCGGTCATGACCGGGTTCTTCAGCGACATGCCGCCGATGTTCACGCTGAGGTCGGTCACACGCGGTACTCCCAGATCACGACACGCGCGTCGAACACCGGTCCCTCGACGCACACGCGTTTGTACGAGACGTCCTCATCGGCTCTGATCGGGACGACGCACCCGAGACACACGCCCAGCCCGCATCCCATGCGGTTCTCCAACGCGACCTGCGTCGGCGCGTCGCGCTCCGTGGCGACCTTCGTCAGCGCCTGCATCATGGGCGTCGGCCCGCACGCGTATACGTGCGGCGTGTTCGTCTCCGTCTCGTCGAGGACGGTCGCCGCGAGTTCGGTCACGAAGCCGTGGTGGCCCTCGCTTCCATCGTCCGTGGCGATGTGCAGCGGGACGCCCAGCGCCTCGATCTCCGAGCGGCACAGCACGTAATCCCGGCTGCGGGCGCCCAGCAACACCTGCGTCGGCACGTGGGCACGGGCAAGTCGCTCAATCAGCAGATACAGCGACGCCATCCCGACGCCACCACCGACGACAATCGCGGTCGACCCGTCGGGTGGAAGGGCGAACCCTCCGCCAAGCGGCCAGGCGACGCGTACCGTCGCGCCCACGTCACATTGCGCCAGCAGCCCACTCCCACGCCCGACGACCTGAAACAGGATGTCGAACCCGTCGTCATGCGTGCGGTAGACGGTGTATGGGCGTCGGAGCAGCGGATCCACGCGCTCCGGCAGCCAGAGGTGCAGGAACTGCCCGGGCTCGACCTCGGTGGCAGGGGCGTCGCAGGCGAGGCGCATCTCGAAGTGGTTGGGGGCGACCTCGCGCTTGGCGACGATGCGCGCCTCCGTGTCGCGTCCCGTGGGCATGGGTCTTGTCACTCCGCGAGCGCCTGCAAATGCGCCACCACCGAGGCGGACAGCCCACGCAGGCTGTATCCACCCTCCAATGTCGAGACGATCCGTCCCTCGCACTGTTCCTCGGCGATGTCGCGCACGAGACGCGTCAACCGCCCGAACCCGTCGGTCGTGATGTGCACGCCCGCGAGCGGGTCGTCCTCGTGGGCGTCGAAGCCCGCGGAGATCATCACGAGGTCGGGCGAGAACTCGCGTGCCACGGGAATCAGCGTCTCCTCGAAGATGCCGATGTAGTCGGCATCTACGGAGCCTGCCGCAACAGGCATATTCAGCGTCGATCCCTCCCCGGCTCCGATGCCCCGCTCTGCGCTCGCGCCCGTGCCGGGGTACAGCGGGCTCTGGTGGATCGAGAAGAAGAACACGTCTCCATCGTCGTAGAACGCGTCCTGCGTGCCGTTACCGTGATGAACGTCCCAGTCCACGATGAGGATACGCGCGAGGCCCTTCTCGCGCTGCGCGTAGCGGGCCGCGACGGCGATGCTGTTGAAGAGGCAGAAGCCCATCGCCTGTGTGGGTGTCGCGTGATGGCCCGGCGGCCGACCGCACGAGAACGCGTGTTGCGCCTCGCCGTCGACGACCGCGTCCACTGCCGCGAGTACTCCCCCAGCCGACAGCAGCGCGACATCGTACGACTCGGCGGAGAGCGGCGTGTCGTAGCCCAATCGCCCACCTCCCGCAGCGGACATTTCCCGGATGGTCTCGATGTGATCCGGGCGATGTACGCGCGCAAGGTCATCGACCGTGGCGCGTCTCGGCGACATGTTTTTCAGCGTCGAGTCGAGGCCACTCGCCGCGAGCGCTTCCTGTATGGCCGCCAGTCGCTGCGGCCGTTCCGGGTGGCCGAATCCGGTGTCGTGGGTCATGTATTCGGCGCTGTACAGGAACGCCGTATCGGTCGCCATGGTCTACACGGTCTCCTCGACCAACTCTTCGCGCAATTCGTCGGCGGTCAGCCCTTCGCGGCGCAGCCGTAGGCCGAAGTAAAGCAGCGTGATGACATACCACCGAATGGGGTCCAACGCCACGACCAGGGCCAGCGGAGGTCCGACCCACAATAGCGCCGTCGAGAGCGGTATCGGGTCTGGCGCGGGGAGTGTCAGCGTCCGCGCCGTCTCGTCGTATGCTATCTCAGGCGGCATCGACTCGTGCTTGCCGTCCTCGTGAGAGAGCATCCGCGTGCTCGTGTTGTATTCGTCACCCTCGGCCAGTTCCCGGACGTAGCCACCCGACTCCTGCAACGTGAAGTTGCGTGGGCCTGGCGGCACGAGCCGCTCCGCCATCGTCAGGGCCAGCAGGAACAGCGTGAATGTCAGCACGACCGGCAACGCGGTGGCGCTGAATTCGCCCACGAACAGCGTGCGGCTGCGCTTCAGGGCGGTGCGCCCGCCGTCGCCTTCCAGTAGCGTCACATGCGGCGCGAACATCCACCACAGGTAGAAAAACAGCCCGATGATGCCGATGGGGAACGCCGAGACGAGCACGGCGCTTGGAGCCGCGAGAAACAGCCCCGCGCCAACGACGCGGAAGTACCGGATGCGCGGAACCGCGTCGGAGACGCCCTCCCCTCGCAGCGTCTCCCGCGTGGCGCGCGCCAGACCTAGGGGCGTCAGCAGCAGGATCACCAGCAGGCATATGCCCGCCGCGATGCGCGCCAGCTCCGCCGGAGCCGTAATGACGCCGATCTCCGCCACGCCGTACGCGGAGGCGATTCCCAACGCGAGGCCAAGCGCCGCGAAGAGAAGGCTGAGTGGCAGACATGCCCCGATCGAGGACAGATAGCGCCGCGCGGCCGCGCGCAACAATGCGAACGCCGTGTACCTGCGCCACGGATCAGAGAACAGGTCCGCGTCCGAGCGGGTCGAAGCGTTAATAGCCTTTGAGCTGCTGGATGTACTGGGCCAGTTCGCCGTCGCCCGGCTCCAATCGTAGGGCCTGGTCTAGTATGTTGGTCCCGGCCTTCACGCGTCCCTGGGTTACGTACATCGCCCCGACGTTGCGGTATGCGGGGGCGTAGTCCGGTTTGATGTCCATCGACCGGCGCAGGTGCGCCTCCGCCAGCCTCATGAGCGGCACGGTCGACCCGCTGATGAACGTCACCTGGTGGTCCATACCGACCGGCGTGCGCGCGTAGATCAGGTCGCTACGTACGGCCAGGTAGTCCTCCAAGAGAAGCAGCACGTCGTCGGTGATGTCCCACGTGAACTTGCCGCCCTCGTCCAGTTTCTCGTCGATGTATTCGATGGAGTCCTTTGGGTTCGGGCTGTAGCCGGTCAGGTCTTCCTCGACGGGGTCGCCCATCTGCTCCAGCGCCTTCTGGTAGTAGCAGGCGCCGAGGTCGTTCTGTGCCTCCGCGTTCTCGGGACGGATCGCGAGGGCGTCGGTGTACGCCTCAATGGCGAGATCCCATTCGCCGGTGTTCTGCGCCTGTCCGAACCGTAGCTTCGCCACGGTGTGCGCCTGGTTGAACTGCATCGTCGGGCTGCTGTAGTCGACGACGCTGCCCTCGCCCATCTCCGGCAGGACGAACGCCGCCCAAAGCCCGATGGCGACCACGAACGCGCCGAGAATGACGTATACGAGTTTCATTGCCGTCGTCCCTCCCTACCCGTGGTCGGCTCCTCAGATCGAGAAGTCGTAGTAGTGCGCCTGTCCGTGCCGGTAGAAGTACAGCCGGATGTTCTTCCCGGGGTCTATCTGGTTCGCGATGGCCCGCAGATCGGCCGCGTTGTCGATGCGCACGTTGGCGATTCGGTAGATGACGTCGTCCGGCTCCAGCACGTGGTCGAACACCGTCCGACGCTGGACACGCTCCACGGCCGCCCCGCCGGACTCGGCCGCGTCGCGGACGTACGCCCCATAGAAAGAGTAGAGTTCCGGCGCAGTGCCCGCAACAAGCTTGGCGTCCCGGGTACGTGATCCCCGGACGTACGACACCTGCAGCGCGTTCCCGTGAGGCACGAGGCGTATGACCCCGCGCGTGTCTCGAGCGCTATATACCTTTTGCCCGTCGATGTCCGCGATGATGTCGTCCGCGCGCAGACCCGCCTTGTCCGCGGGGCCGTCAGGCTGCACGTACGTCACGACGACGCCGGGCTCCTCGTCGTCACGATCGGCGTATTGCATGCCGGTCCATGGCTCGATCACCTGCCCGTTGACGATCAACTGCGCCATGATCTTCTGAGCCGTGCCGATCCCGATGGCGAAGTTCACGCCGTGGGAACCCCCGCTCTCGGTGAAGATGAACGTGTTCACGCCGATGACCTGGCCAGCAGCGTTGACCAACGGGCCGCCGCTGTTCCCTGGATTCACCGAGGCGTCCGTCTGGATGAGGTTCGAGTAGGTGCGTTCGCCGACGGTCACGGCGCGATCCGTCGCGCTGATGACGCCTACGGTCACCGTCGGCTTACGGTCTCTGACAAGTTGCCCGAACGGGTTGCCGATGGCGATGGCCCACTCACCGATGCGCAGATCGTCCGACCGACCGAGCTCCACCTGTGGCAGGTCTTCGCCGTCGATCCTCAGCACGGCGAGGTCCGAGAATCGATCCGCGCCGACCACCTCGGCCTGGAACTCGCGTCCGTCCTGCAAGCGCACCTCGATCTCGTCGGCGTCCTGCACGACGTGCTGGTTCGTCAGCACGTAACCCTCGCCCGCGTTGAAGATGGCCCCCGACCCAAGGCTCTGGTAGCGGCGTTCGCGGGTCCGCTCGCGGCCCCGCGAACGGGGCTCGAACCAGTCCCAGAAATCCACCACCCGCTGTCGCCGGATGCGCGTCGAGTTGATGTTCACGACGGCTGGACTTGCGCGCTCGATGGCGCGCACGAGCGCGTTCTCCCGCGACAACGCGACATCATCGGAGGGAGCCGCGAAGGCGGCGGAAACCCCCGTCGTCAGAAGGGCGAGCAGCGATACCAGGGCCGAGAAGTGCTTCATGCGGCCTTTCGGAGAGACTTGCGGACGATCTCGACGGCCTCGTCCACGTGCGCCTTCTCGATATTCAGCGGGGGCAGGAACCGCAGGACGTTGTTGTTCGTGCATATGGTGATGAGCCCGTTCTCGATGCACTTCGCCGCGACGGGGTTCCCGTCGATGGTCACTTCGAGCCCCCTGAGAAGCCCTCGGCCTCGCACCTGCGTGATGCAGTCGAATTCATCGCGCAAGCCAAGCATCGCCTCGGCCAGATAGGCGCCGATCTCGGCCACGTGTGACGGGATGTCCTCGTCCAGGATCGTCTTCAGCGTCGCGTGAGCGGCGGCGCTCACAAGCGGGTTGCCACCGAACGTCGACGCGTGCGTCCCCGGCCCGAGGCTCTGCGCGATGGCCTCGGTGGTCAGCAGCGCGCCGATCGGAGCGCCTCCACCAAGCGCCTTCGCCATTGTAACGACATCGGGGACCACTCCGAATGACTCGTACCCCCAAAGAGTTCCCAGCCGACCCATGGCCGTCTGCACTTCGTCGTAGATCAGCAGCGCGCCGTTGGCGTCGGCGATCTCCCGCAGCCCTTCGAGATAGCCGTCCTCGGCGACGTTCACTCCGCCCTCGGACTGGATCGGCTCGACGAGTATCGCGCACGTCTTATCGCTCACGGCCGCGCGCGTGGCGTCGAGGTCGTTGAACGGAACGTACGAGAACCCCTCGAGCATCGGCTCGAACCCGACGTGGTAGCGCGGCTGCGCCGTGGCCGTGATGGTCGCCATCGTGCGGCCGTGGAACGACTGGTCCATCGTGACGATTTCGTACTTGCCGGAATGCCCCTGGTCCTGCGCGTATTTGCGCGCCAGCTTGATCGCCGACTCGTTCGCCTCGGCGCCGCTGTTGCAGAAGAAGGCCTGGTCGGCGAAGGAATTCTCGACCAGCAGCTTCGCCAGGCGCACCTGCGGTTCGATGTAGTACAGGTTCGAGCAGTGGATGAGCGTCTTCGCCTGCTCCGTGATCGCGTCGACGACTGCCGGGTGGCAATGCCCCAGGGCGTTCACCGCGATGCCACCGAGGAAGTCCAGGTAGCGCTTCCCATCGGCGTCCCACACATATGCCCCTTCGCCGCGGACGAACGCGAGCGCGCGGGCCTCTCCATACGTGTTGATGATGTACTTGGTGGCCTCGGCCTTGATCGATGCGTTGGTCATGGAGCTCTGCCCTACCCGGTTAGGCGCCTCTGGGTCAGTCGTTCGTAAGCTGTGTGCCGATGCCCCCGTCCGTGAACACCTCGTGCAGCAGCGAGTGTGGTATGCGCCCGTCGATGATGTGCGCTTTGCGGACGCCTCCGCGCAGCGCCGTGGCGCACGCCTCTATCTTGGGGATCATTCCCGCGCTGAAGACGCCCTCTTCCCGTAGGCGCGGAAGATCGGACGCGCGGATCGTCGAGATGAGCGAGTCGGGGTCGTCTTTGTCGCGAAGCACGCCGCGAATGTCGCTCAGTAGGATGAGCTTGGCTGCCTTCAGGGCGGCGGCGATTTCGCCCGCGGTGGTGTCGGCGTTGATGTTGTACGTCTCGCCGGCCTCGCCGACGCCCATCCCGGCAATCACCGGGATGAAGCCCTGCGACTCCAGCACCTGGATAATGTGCGGGTTGACCTGCGTTATCTCGCCGACGAAGCCGATGTCGACCGTCGACTCGTCGGCGTCCCCGTTCTGCACGACGGGGAAGTGCTTGCGGGCCTGAATGAGGTTCGCGTCCTTGCCGCTGAGTCCGACCGCGCTGGCGCCGAGACGGTTCAGCATGCCGACGATGTCTTTGTTGACGCTGCCGACCAGGGCCATCTCCGCGAAGGCCACCGTTTCTTCGTCCGTGACGCGTAGCCCGTTTACGAACTCCGACTTCTTCCCCACGCGGTCCAGCAGCCCGCTGATCTGCGGGCCGCCGCCGTGGACGAGCACCGGCTTCATCCCGACGTATTTCATCAGGATGAGGTCGGACATGACGTCGCTCTTGAGCGTCTCGTCGACCATGGCGTGGCCGCCGTATTTCACGACGACCGTCTTGCCGTAGAACTCACGGATATAGGGCAGCGCTTCGGTGAGGATCTCGGCGCGTGTGTGCAGTGATTCGATGTCGGTGGGCATCCTCGGTTCCTTGCTCCTCGGCGGGCGCCGACGGTTCGCCTACGAGCGGTAAGAGGCGTTCTCTTCGATGTACCCCTCGGTGAGGTCGCACGACCAGAAGGTCGCTTCCCCGGCTCCCGCCCCAAGGTCTACGGAGATGCGGACGGGGTCGATTTTCAGTTGCGCGGTGGCGTCCTCTTCCGAGTATTCCACGCGCACGCCGCCCTCGACGAGACGCACGTCGCCGATGCCGATCGCGACGTTCTCCTGCGCGAACTCCGAGCCCGAATAGCCCAGGGCGCAGGCGATACGTCCCCAGTTGGCGTCCTCGCCGTACACCGCCGTCTTGACGAGGCTCGATTCGGCGACTGCGGCGGCCGCGCGTTCTGCGTCTGCCTCGTCCTTCGCCCCGGTCACGTGGACTTCGATGAGCCGCGTTGCTCCCTCGCCGTCCCGCGCGATCTTCTTCGCGAGTTCCCGGCACACCTCTTCGAGGGCTTCCTCGAACTGTCGCGCGGCTTCCGTGTGCGTCTCGACGGGTTGCGAGAGGCCGGACGCCATCAGGAGAACGGTGTCGTTGGTGCTCTCGTCGCCGTCGACGCTGATGCGGTTGAACGTTCGGGCCGCCGCGCGGCGGAGCATCTGCTGTAGGAGCGTCGGCCCGATGGCGGCGTCCGTGGTGACGAAGGCCAGCATGGTCGCCATGTTCGGCGCGATCATGCCGGAGCCCTTACAGCATCCACCGATGCGAACCGGCTCGCCGTTGACCGTCAACTCGACGGCGTGTTCCTTGCGTGCTGTGTCGGTCGTCATGATGCAGCGGGAGAAGTCGTCGTTGCCGCCGTCGTTCAGGGTCGCTACTGCATCGTCGATTCCGGCGCGCACCGGGTCCATCGGCAGCGGCTCTCCGATGACGCCCGTGGACGACACGAGGGCTTCCTCGGCGGGGATGCCGAGGCCGGCGGCGGTCGCGTCGGTCATGGCCCGCGCGTCTTCGAGACCTGACGCGCCGGTGGCGGCGTTCGCGTTCCCGGCGTTCACGACGACCGCCCGCGCGTATCCGCCGGAGCGTTCGATCTGTTCGCGGTCGTGCTGAATGGTGGGTGAGGCGAATCGGTTCTTGGTGAACACGCCCGCGACGGCGGCGCGTTCCGAGCAACGGATGATCCCGAGGTCCGGGCGGTCGCGATAACGGATACGCGCTTCGACTCCGGCGGATGAAAACCCCCGCGCTGCCGATACGCCACCGTCGACGACCGTCCATTTCCCGTGATCGCTCACCGTGGAATCCTTCTCGGAAAGAGGGAGCGCGACACTCCTCAAACGCAGGTGATACCTGCACTTGTGCGGTGAAGTGTATCCGATGGCCTGGGCCTTTTCCAACGCCCGGCAGGCGGCGTCAGCCCTGTCGCATGAGGCCCAATAGCGGGTGGCCTACCCCGTCCGCAGACCGAAACCAACGCCCGACAACTGTCATTCCGAGCCGACGGCGAGGAATCCCGACCCAATCGCGTCGCTATCTCGCTACTGCCGAGGAGCCACACGCGCCTGCAAGCAGGCGGGGAAGCATGGCAGAATGGTCTTGTCGGAGACCGTGGCGGCGACTCGTGACGTACCCAACCTTGGAACAGCGCCGTGGCAAATGAAGAACATCTCGAAATCCTCCGACGCGGCGTGAGCGGGTGGAACACCTGGCGGCACAAGAACCGCGCGACGATGGTGGATCTGCACGCGGCGAATCTGAGTGGGGCGGATCTGAGCAAGGCGGATCTGAGCCGGGCGGATCTGAGCCGGGCGAATCTTAGCCGGGCGAATCTGTCGTGGGCGTATCTGAGTGGGGCGAATCTGACCGGCGTGGATCTGCGCGGGGCCGATATGGACGGGACGATTCTCACCGAGGCGTATCTGCACGTGCCGCATCTGCGCGGAGCGTATCTGCGCGGGGCGCATCTGTTACTCACGACCTTCAGCCGCGTGGATTTGCGGGGCGTCAAGGGATTGGAGGACGTCAGCCATGGAGGACCGTCCACTATCGGCATCGACACGCTCTACGCCTCCGGTGGCGAGATTCCCGAGAAGTTCCTACGCGGCTGCGGCGTTCCCGAGGAGTTCATCACCTACGCGCGTTCCCTCGTCGGCGCCGCCATCGAGTTCTATTCGTGCTTCATCAGCTATTCGCACAAGGACGAGGAGTTCGCTCAGCGTCTCCACCGCGATCTACAAGCCGAGGGCGTGCGGTGTTGGTTCGCCGCGGAGGATATGAAGATCGGGGACAGCATCCGCGATGAGATCGACCGGGCGATTCGCTACTACGACAAGCTCGTACTGGTCCTGTCGCGCGATTCCGTGCAGAGCGGATGGGTAGAGGACGAGGCCGAGGCGGCGCTTGAGAAGGAGACGCGTCGCAGAGGCAAGAAGGTGCTGTTCCCCGTCCGCATCGACGACGCGGTTCAGCGAACGCGGAAGGCGTGGGCGAGCACTATCCGCCGCAAGAGGCACATCGGCGACTTCACGCAGTGGAAGGACCACGACGCCTACCAGACGGCGTTCCAGCGCGTCCTGCGGGACCTACAGTCGGGCAGCAGCCAGGAGTGACGTAGCGATCGGCGCCGGGCCAGCCGCGTCACGACTCCCCGGCCGACGGCCCGTCCCCGCCCTCCTCGATTCCGAGTATCACCCGCGCGAAGTGGTACATCGCGAACAGCTCCCACGCGAACGGCCCGAAGCCGATGAACCCCGCCAACGGCATCTCGAAGATGCTCAGACCCGGCGTGAACGGAGCGTCGTAGACCCACTTGGTCGCCGCGAGGTAGTTCCACGACTCCCACCAGAACCCGCAGAGCATGCCTGCGGCGAAGAGGCACGCCGACCTCTGTAGCTGGCCCTTCGCGAGATCGCCGAAGAGCGACGGCGCGCCGTTCNCGTGGTTCAGCGGGTCGAGCAGGAACACGAAGCCCATCCACACGAGCGCNAACAGGTACTNCGCGATCTCACGCGGCATCATCAGNGGGAACGTCAGGCAGAACAGNCCCAGGAAGATGCACGTNTACGCCGCCTTCGANCTCGCCTGAATCACCGGCGCCCGCAGCCGACGACAGAAGCCCACCGCGTCGAGCCACTCGGCGGTCGACAGCACGCCTGGCAGCACGGTCGCGAACGCCGCGATGGCTCCCAACATGCGCGCGGCACGATGTGCCGAGATGCTCTCGTAGTGCCAGTTGCGCATGTGGAAGTTGTAGATCTCGAACACGATCCACACGATGATCGACAGCGGTACTTGCATCCAGAACTCGCTCCGCCGCGTGGTCAGCAGCGAGCCACCCTTGAGGCGGCATATCCACCCGTCGACGAATAGCAGGTACCCCCACCAGCAGAGCGCCGTCGTGAGCGCGCTGATGCGGTGCGCGATCGGGGAGACGCCGGGGTTGTAGTGGTCGTAAATCGAACAGGCGAGGGTGGCGATCAGCAGGACGAGCCCGACGACGCCGTGAGGCGGAAATCGATGTCGCGTCGCGGCACGGTCAGGCGTCATGGCGCCACCATCAAGAGGAGTTCGGCAAGAGGAATCAGGCGCGCTCACGCGGCAAAGGCGCATCCGGCCGACGGCACGTCGCGTAGGCGGTCGTCGGCTGCCCGTCCGCGTCCGCCGCCCACTGTTGACAACCGGTCCCCGGTCCTCCATCCTGAATCGTGATGGAGGCCGAGACGATGAGGATAGACCTGACGCCCGAACAGGCGCAACTCATCCAGGGACGGATGCGGGCAGGCGTCTACACGAACGAGCAGGAAGTGATTGACGACGCGCTCGGAGTCTTGGAACGGTTGGCGCAAGACGCGGTCCTCGAGGACGAAATCCTGGCGAGCGCCGGCATGGAGAACGTGCGAGCGAACGTCCGGGAAGGGATTGCCCAACTCGCCCGTGGCGAGGGCATTGCACTGCGGGATGACGACGAACTACAGGCGTTCTTCGACGACATCAAAGCCAGGGGTCGCAAGCGGCTTGCGGAGCGGAATAAGGTCCGGCCTGACTGATGCCTGGCTATGTCATTGCACCGAAGGCGCAACTCGACCTCGACGACATCTGGGACGCGATCTCCGACGATGATGTGGCCGCCGCTGATCGCCTTGCAAACGGCTTCCAGGCGCGATTTCGTCTCCTCGCGCATTTCCCGCGGCTTGGGCGCTCCCGGGACGACATCCTCAACGGCCTCCGCTGCTTCCCGCATCGTCGCTATCTGATTCTGTACCGGCTCATCGACGGCGGCGTGGAGGTCGTTCACGTCGTCCATGGCGCGCGAGACATCGCGCGGTTGTTCGACGACGGCGAGGTGTGACGCCGCTATACGACATCGAAGGGCGAGGCACAGAGGCGCGGCTACACGGAACGACGCATCGCCGGGAGCAGCAGGAAAGCCACGACTCCCAACAGCAGCACGCCAAGGTTCAGAATCACGGACAGGCGGTGACCGGCGCGGAACGCCCGATGCGCCGTCTCGTAGGCTTCGGAGCCTTCCTCCGCGGCGGCGCGGGCGTCCCGACGTTGTTCGATGATCGGCATGAGCCCCTGCCGCGCGTACACAGTCGTCAGGAACATCGCGCCGACGATGGCCAGCGTGACGGCGGAGCGTCCCGTCCATTCCTGCCGCGCGGCGCGAACCGCGACGCCCGCCGCCAGCGTGATCGCCCCGCAGATGATCCCGAACAGGTAGTACCGCGGGAACACGCCCCGGATGAACAGCCCGGCGTTCTGTGGGTCCAGCGCTCGGAACGCGGTGGGCGCGACGACAAACGAGAAGAACAGGATGCTCCCAACCCAAACGCCGAGGCCGAGTAGCTCTATCGATCGGAATGCAGCCCCAAGCATGTAGGCCTTTCGGTCTGGTCTCGTGTGTCGGGCCGACGCGCCGACGGCAGCGGCCGAAGGAGACGGCACGGTCTACTCGCTGAGCGTGCGTCCGCACGGCTCGTGGAGAGGCTGCTCCTCGACCTTCACGTCGTCCTCGAGCCGCATCCACGTCTCGAACTCCCGTTTGCCTTCGCTGAGGCGTATCACGCGGGCGCCGCGTGGGAAGCCGTCTCGACCGTACGTGTTGAAGCCTGACCCGCGGCCATAGCACAGGCGAATTCCGTGCAGCTCGCCCACGTAGTCGTTCACGTGGTCGTGCCCGACGAACGTCCCGACGACATCGCCGAACTCGTGGAACGCGGCGAACAGACCCGTGTTGATGCGCGGCGGGCAGACGGCTTCGTATTTGACGCCGTGGCAGGGATGCAGATCCCACACCTCGTCGTATTCGGGCAGAGGGATGTGGAAGAACGCAAGCGCCGGGGCGTCGTCGATCGCGTTCTCGTGCGCCTTCCGCGCGGCGCCGAGCCACCAGGCGATCTGGTCGCGTCGCACCCAGCCGTAGCCGCCGACATCCGTCTCGGCATAGCTGTTGGTATCGATGAAATACAGGACGGCGCCCGCGCGCGAATCCGTGGCGGAGAGAACCTGCAGCGCGTAGTTGCCAACGCCGGACACCTCCTCCGGCCCCGGCTCCGACAGGCAGTGCGCGCAGGACATCTGCGCCGCCATCAGGCCGTCCCGATCTACCGATCCCTCGTCGTCGTGGTTCCCGAACGTCGCCGCCCAAGGCACGCCGCGTTCCTCGATGGGGGCCACGGCGTCGAGGTACGACTGCGCGGGATCGTCGCACCCGCTGCCTGCGATGATGTCGCCCGTGAGAGCGACGAGGTCCGGCTCCTCGGCGTCCAACGTCCGCGCGATGAGCGCGCGCGTGCGCTGATCTTCCGGCTCACCGTTATGCCAGTGCATATCCGTGAATTGTACGATCGTGAACGTGCCGTCCTCGCGGAAGCGTAGGGGCGCCGGCATGGGGTGGAGTCTTCCGGGGTGTGGGGGCGCCGGTTGGGGAGTCGTCTCGCTTTAACGGATGGCCATGTCGCTGCTGTGACCGGGGAACAGCTTGGATGTCGGGTCGATCATGTTCTTGGCGTAGTTGACGGCGGTGCACGCCTCGCCCACTCCCGTCGCGATGAGCCTGATCTTCCCGTCGTATGCGGTGACGTCTCCGGCGGCGAAAACGCCGGGTCGGTTCGTCTCCATGTGCCGATCGACGAGGATTCTGTTCTTCTCTAGCTCCAGTCCCCAGTCGCTCAGCGGGCCGATGTCCGACTTGAACCCGATGCAGACGATGAGCTCCTGCGCCTCGATGGTCTTCGTTTCCTTCGTCTTCGTGTTGCGGATGGTGACCGCTTCCAGGTGGTCGGTCCCGTGCGCTTCCTCGACCACGTACCACAGCAGGAAATCCACCGGAAGAGCCATGGCCTCCTTGACGCTGCCCTCGTGCGCGCGGAACACGTCGCGTCGGTGGACGACGCGCAGGCTGTTCGCGATGGGAGCGACATGCAGCGTCCAGTCGATCGCGGAGTCCCCGCCGCCGATGATCACGACATCTTTGCCCCGGAAATCCTCGAGGTCACGGATCACGTAGTGGATGCCGTTTCCGTCTAGCTCCACGACCCCCGGAACGGTCAGTCGCGTCGGCTGGAGCGAGCCGATGCCCGCGGCAATGATGACCGTCTTCGTGTGGTGGACGCCCTTGCTGGTGGCGACGGTGTAGATGCCGGTCTCTTCATCGTAATCGAGCATCCGCGTCTGCTCTTCGAGGCACACGGTCGGGTCTTTCCACAGCCCCTGGTCGACCATCACGCGAACGAGATCCTTGGCCCGCACCTTGGGGAAGCCAGGCATATCGAAGATGAACTTCTCGGGGTAGAGCGCGGTCAGTTGGCCACCGAGCTCCGACAGGCTGTCGATGATCTTCGTTTTGCACTCGCGAACGCCCGCGTAGAACGCCCCGAACAGACCCACGGGCCCGCCGCCGATGATGGTGATGTCGTAAACGTCCCGCGATTCAGCAGACACAGGAGACTCCCCACGCGTAACCACCAACCGTTATCCCTGTAGGCGTCGTGCGCCTTGAGGGGGCGCACTCGTGCCGAGGGCCGATATTAGCACCTCGAATCGGGAACGGTCAATGCGATGGCTGCGAGCACGGTTGTGCCGCTTCTACGGCCGCACGGCGCGTCGTCTTGGAGCAGACCGTGGCAAGTCCCACCTCACATGTTCGATCCGACGGCGCGTCGTCGAACACGGCGTCTGGGCTGCTCGGCCGGACAGGCGCACTCGTCTGTGTTAGCCCTAACAGGCACGGCGACACAGACGCGGGGAAGGATGCCAACGGAGATATAGTCAATAGTGATCCGCTCCGACGACGACGGCGTCACCTGGCGTGGGATTCTGGAGGTGCACGAGACGATTGAGGAAGGACAGGCCGGGTGCCGGGAAGGCGTCGGACGAGGCGTGCTGATCGACTTCGTGGATGGACAGCGCGGCTGGGTACCTACCAACCTCGGTCGCTCCCTATACCGTACGACGGACGGCGGAGTGACATGGCAATTCCTGCCCCAGGAGGCGTTGGGTTCGGTGGACTTCACCACACCGCGCGATGGTTGGGGCGTGGGCCGCGTAGCCCCCGGGGTGAAGGCGATCGTTGCTACGACCGATGGCGGCCAGACATGGCGACAGCGAACGCCTTCGCCCGCCACGCCAACGATGTCCTTCTCCCGTCCCGTGTTCGCAGATCGCGCCACCGGGTGGGTCTCGTGGAGCGACTACCCCGCCTATGGCATATTCCATACCGACGACGGCGGACGTACCTGGAATACAGAATTCGAGCTCCCGGACGGCCCCTCAGTGACCATGGTCGGTATGGACCGCGTAACCAACTCCGCGTGGGCGTCGACCAACCGGGGCGCGCTCATGCGCCGTCGGATCGGCCCTCCGCCGACTACGGTTCGCGCGCATGGGAAGGCCACGAGAACCTGGGGTCAGGTCAAGCGGCGCCGTGGACGATGATCGGTCGCCGCGGCACGCGTCGCCTTGGCGCAGCCACGCTCGTGATGCTGTGCTTTGCCTGCGTGCGTGGGCCCGCGCATCGGGTTCCTGCCCGGAACGCGCGTCGCGCGCCTACACGACGAGGCGCGTGGGGCATCCGCCCCGAATGAGACCGCCGTCGCCCCGACGTGACTCGACCAGGCCGGCAAGGAGCCACCCGGCCGCGCCGAATACGCGCTATCCTGAGCACGAAGCCGCGCCTCCGCAGCCGGAGACAGGGCCACGGCGCCTATCGAAGCTGCGATCGTCGTCGCGAATCTGGTCGAGATCAGACAGCTGTGAGGAAGCGTGATCCATGGACGCGAGATACCTGAAGGTGATAGCGGTCCTCGCCCTGATCGCGGTTGGCCTGTTCGCTCTCGACCAGTTGGGACTATGGCTGGAGCGCCGTGGCTGGCTGTACTACCGCAAGAAGGAGGGCAGCGGAGGGCGTGTCGGCAACGCGCTCGTGGGAATGCAGAGCATCATCGAGCCGGACAAGCGCCACGTGCAGGAGATAAAGAGGCAGCGACCGACAGTGCAACGTGAGGGCCAAGAGGGCAGTGGCTCGCGCGCGGAGGGCCCTGCGGCGCCGGACGGATCATCGCGTGACACCCCTGCGGATCGACAGCCAGGGGATGCCACGCCAACACGTGCTGAGAACCGGATGCCCGAGTCGTCTTGACCGGTTCACGGCGTGGCGCCTATAATCCCGCGCGTTCGCCACGGCGCGATGACGCGTCCGCACCCAACCCCAAGGACGCCCCAGAGCGTGGCTGAGGTACACCTCCGAGACGTCGCGAAAGCCTTCGGGCCGACCCAGGCCCTGGATGGCGTCGAGCTTCGCGTAGAGGATGGCGAGTTCTTCTGTCTGCTCGGGCCGTCCGGCGTGGGCAAGACGACGCTGCTCCGCACGATCGCGGGTGTCGAGCGGCCGGATCGTGGCGAGGTGTGGATCGGCGGCCGCGACGTGACCCACCTGCCGCCCGCCGAACGCGATGTCGCGATGGTGTTCGAGACCTACGCCCTCTACCCACATCTGACGGTATGGGAGAATCTGGCGTACCCGCTCAGAGAGCGCCGCGTGGGCCCGATAGACATCAAGCGACGCGTAGAGCGCACGGCGGAACTTCTCGGCATCACGCACACGCTGGGTCGTCCGCCGCAGACGCTAAGCGGTGGCGAGATGCAGCGCGTCGCGGTAGGTCGCGCGATCGTGCGAGAGGCGCAGGTATACCTGTTCGACGAGCCGCTTTCGCATCTGGACGCGCAACTGCGCGAGCACATGCGCGCGGAACTCAAGCGACTGCACCGCGAGATGGGAAGCACACTCATCTACGCCACCCCCGATCAGCTCGAAGCGATGACGATGCCAGACCGCGTGGCGGTCTTGCGTGCCGGTTCCGTCGCCCAGTGCGACCCTCCGCTGGAGGTGTATCTGCGGCCCAAGCGCCTCTTCGTCGCGCGGTACGTCGGGGAGCCGCCGATGAACTTCCTCGACGCCGACCTGGACGCCTCCGGGAAGGTGAAGACGGCCGCATTCGCATGCCGGACGAAAGCTCGGGACATGGTTGCTGGCGCGTGCCTGGTAGGTGTGCGCCCGGAGGATCTGACGGTGGCGCCCACGGGACGTCCCACGCCGCCGGACGCCGTTTCGTTCGCCGCCGAGGTGTACGCCGTAGAGATGTGCGGCGACTACGATCTGGTGACGCTCACCGTTGGCGCCGACCACATGACGGCCATTGCGTCGGACCACTCGACGCGGTTCGCGACGGGCCAGACCGTGAACGTCTCGTTCGCTTCCGAACGCCTGTACGTCATCGACCCGGTTACTGAGAGAGTGGCCTAGCGCGACGCCCCGCACGGGTCGGAGAGGCCCCGGAAAGGAAATGACACATGATGAGGTCGATTCGTGTGCGCCTGCTGACGGCGCTATGTTTGGTCGGCGTGGCCGTGACGGCATCGGCGCAGGACGGGGTCACCCTCCTCATGACCGGCCCGGATTGGGGACCGGTCAGCCTGATGACGGAGATCTCGAAGGACTTCACCGCGTACGCGGAGGAGACACTCGGCTACCCCGTCGAGATACAGGTGGACCCGGCTCCCTGGGGCAGCTACTACGAGCGCCTCGCGGCCGCGTTGGCCGCTGGCACGCCCACGTACGACCTGTTCGTCTCGGACAGCCAGTGGGTGGGGGATTTCGCCGATTCCGGCCACATTCTCCAGCTCAACGAACACGCCGACGCCGACCCGGAGCTACAAGCGATTCTCGATAGCATCCACCCCGTCCTACGCGGAGCGTATTCCGCGTATCCCGGCGGCACGGAGAACTGGTGGGGTTTCCCTCAGGAAGCGGACGTGCAGGGCTTCATTGTCCGCGCCGACCTGTTCGGACATGAGGGCGAACGCGCGGCATTCGAGGCCGAGTACGGCCACGCGCTGCCGCTGACCGCCGACGACTGGAACTCCGTCGAGTGGAAGCAGGCGCAAGACTACGCGGAGTTCTTCACACGCAGTCAGGGCGAGATGCTCGCGGGTGACGAACTCGCCGACGACTTCTACGGACTCTCCCTGGCGTATAGCAAGACCTATGACTACGGCACGATGGCATGGCTCCAACTGCTCTACAACTGGGGCGGCGCCATCTGGGACTGGGATACCCGTCGCGTGGACGGCATACTGAACTCCCCCGAGGCTGTCGCGTCCCTCGAATACCACATAGACCTGCTGAAGTATCAGCCCCCGGGCGCCGCCAATTACGACCTCGACGCCGTCAACAACGCAGTGGCGCAGGGCCTCGTGGCGATGGCGTGCAACTGGATCGCCGTGGCGCCGCCGCTGTTCGATCCGGCAGTCTCGAAGGTGGCGGACAAGCTCATGGTTGTCGTGCCGCCCGGGCATGATGGGAAGCGCGTCTACAACCTCGGTGGACAGCCGTTTGTCGTCGGGTCGAAGACACAGCACGTCAAGGAGGTGCTGGCGTACATCAAGTGGTGGTTCCAGCCTGAGCAGCAGTTGCGCTTCGCGCGCGGCGGCGGCCTACCGGCGACGACGACGCTCATCGGTAGCGACGAGTTCAAGGCGCTCAGCCCGTGGACGCGCGCCTTCGCGGACGCCGTCCCGCTCCAACAGGACGTGTGGAAACACCCGGCGTTCTTCGAGCTACTCACCGCGCAGCAAGAGGAGTTCCACAAGGCGGTGACCGGCAGCCAGACCGCCAAGGAAGCCCTCGACAACGCCGCGCGTCGCCAAGAGACCATCCTGGAAGACTGGGGCGAATACGACTAAACCGGCATCCATGCGCGACTCTGAAGACACACCGCCGCGACTCGTGAAGCCTCGGTCGGCATTCGCCAGGATGTTCGACCGGCGGCTTCCCGCGTGGCTGCTGGCGCCTACGGGCGTACTCCTCGTCGGCCTGTTCCTGTTTCCCCTGCTCTGGTCGCTGGGTCTCAGCTTCTACCGGTATTCCGTCCTTCGCGCCCGCGACCCGAAGCTCATCTGGGGTGGCAACTACGGAAGCCTTCTGGGCGACCCAGACATCTGGACGCGCTTCGGAACCACGGGCGCGTTCGTGCTGGGCGCGGTGGGGCTGCAGTTCGTTCTCGGCTTCGGGCTTGCACTGCTGCTGCATCAGGAGTTCCGAGGCCGCAAGGTGGTCCTCTCACTCCTCCTGGCTCCGATGATGATGGCGCCGGTCGCCGTCGGAGCTTTCTTCAAGTTCATCTACGACCCGACGTTCGGCGTGCTCGGCTTCTTCACGCAGACGCTCTTCGGCTTCGAGGTGTCGTGGCTGGAGAGGCCGTTCCCGGCCATGGTCGCGGTCATCCTCGCGGACACGTGGATGTGGTCCCCGTTCGTGATGCTGCTCGTGCTCTCGGGCCTGCTCGCGGTGCCCAAGCATCTCATGGAGATGGCGCAGATCGACCGGGCAGGTCGGTGGCTGACGTTCCGCAACGTCGTCCTGCCGCAGATCAAGCCGCTGCTGATGCTCGCCGTGCTCCTGCGGACGATGGAGGCGTTCAAGCTGTTCGACACGATCTGGGTGATGACCCAGGGCGGCCCCGGCACGGCGACCGAGACGCTGTCCGTGGCCCTGTATCGCCTGGGGTTCCAGTATTTCAAGACGGGGAAGGCGTCCGCGCTGGCGTACCTGATGCTCATCGTCGTCATCGTGTTGAGCAACTCCTACCTGCGCCTCGCGATGCGTGACGTGAGCGCCGCGCATGAGGAGGCGTCCTGATGCGCCCCAGTCGCGCGCGGAACGGCGTTCGAATCGCGGTGATACTGGCGGTCACTTCGATGTACGTCTTCCCCATCCTGTGGGTCGTGCTGACGGCGTTCAAGACGCGCGTAGACATCTTCGCCGTGCCGCCGAAGTTCATCTTCACCCCGACGATGGAGAACTTCGTCCGCGTGTTTTCACGCGCTACGGCGGAGGGCGGGGCCGAGAGCACGAACTTCACGCGGTACTTCCTGAACAGCCTCTATCTCTCATTCGCGAGCGTGTTCCTGGCGCTGGTCATCGGGACGATG
>NYZG01000056.1 GCA_002687025.1 Candidatus Poribacteria bacterium | reverse complement strand
GTCTCTTCCACGAGCCGCCAGTTGTCCGGGTGGGACAGATTGTGCGGCGTCTGGTCGTCCCGATTGCGATGGCGCCGTTCCGCCTCCCCGACGTTCTCCGTCATGCTTCGCAGGTACGCAAGCGGCGTCATCGTCACGCGTTCGCCCTGCGCTAGCACGCGATTCTCCTGCCGCACATCCGCGCCGCCATCCAGCAGCGCCTCGACAACGCGCGGCAGGCCGTCCCAATCCACGCAGTAACCCGCCGGACTCCCGAGTGCCACAAAGAGCGGCGCCATCGGTTCTGCTGCCGGCCGTAGCCATTCCATCGGGTACTCCTCGGGCGCGTCCGGCCCGTCGTGCGGCACGAGACCCATGAACCGCTCGACCATGTTCCCGGCGTATTCCGCGTAGATGGGCCCGTTTGGGTCCGCGCCCGCCTCAATGAGCGTCCGGGCGCTCTCGGCTTCCAGCCACTCGCACGCGGAGGCGAGCGGGCCGTATGGAGCGCCGGGATACGGATCCGGCTGCGCGCCGTGATCCATCAGGAGGCGCAGCGTACTGAGCAGGTGTGCGGGGACCGTCGCCGCTATGACAGCCGCCTGGTCGTTATCCGCGTGCACGTCCGCTCCCGCCGTGAGGAGCATCCGCGCGATCTCCTCACGATGGAAGGCGATCGCGATCGCGAGTGGACGCATGCGAAGTCGGCGCATCCCATACGCCGGGGTCGGCGCGGTCAGTGGCGCGTCGATCTGCTCTGGGTGGCTTGCGATGAGCGCCTCCACCAGCGCGACATCGTTCATCGCGATGGCCACCGGCAGATCGGCCGAGGCGCCGCGTTCGGTGAGGAAGTCGTAGATCGCGCGTCTCTTGTCGAAGTCACGTCGCACGGTGTTCGGATGCTCGGACTTCGAGAGCGCCTCGATCGGCGTCCGGCCCTGCTTATCCGACGCGCCCAGCAGCGACGCGTCCGACCCGACGAGCTGCCTCACCTTCTCGGCGTCGCCTTCCTGGATGGAACGGAACAGTACATCGCGCACGAACGCTTCATCGCGTGACGGTCGCGTTCCCCGTACATCATCGCGGACCATATGCGTGAGCCTCCCCTTGAGTCGCTGCCTCGCCGAGTAGAGCCGCGTGCTAACCGCCGCCGGATTGATGCCGAGGAAGCGGGCCATCTCCTTTTGCGTGTGCCCGTCCAGGTAGTACAGGGTCGTCGCGACCCTCTCGGCCTCCGGCAGGGCGCGAATGGCTGCCGATATGCGAGCGCGCGTTTCCTGCGTCTCGACGTAAACGTCGGGACGCGGGTCTTTCGAGCGAACTTGTGATGCCGCTTCCAGCGGCACGGTTGGGAGACGCTTGCCGCGCGTCAACCGGTCACACTGCGTGCGGACGACCCGCCGGAACCACCCGGGGAACGCCTCTGCGTTCCGAACGTCCGCAAGCTTTCGCCACGCGACTACAAACGCCTCCTGCGCGGCATCTTCGGCAAGGTGGGCGTCGCCGATGAGGGCATAGGCGTATCCGTACGCCATGTCCTGGTACACACGGACGATCGCCTCGAACGCGCGCAGGCGCGCCTGAACCGTCGCTTGCTGATCCGTCGCCTGAGCGATGAGCGCGTCGATGGCTATTGCGGCATTCCTTTCGATTGGAACGTCTCCACCCTAGAAGACCCGTTTGCCACGTGGGATGTAAGCGCAATCTGCCGGAGAGTTGGGATGGCGTCCTGTCGATAAGCGCAGACTCGCCATGCCGCCCCGTCCTCCGTAGGACGAGCAGATGCCGGGCATTGCCTGTTAGCGGGATGTCGGCCGAAGCACGGCCCAAACTACGCCATCGGCCCCAACACACCGAGACGGGCCGACGCCACGAACAATGACGACCCAGGCGAAGACCGTCACATCTTCACCCGGGTCGTCAGAAGTCGGCATCGAAGGGCATAGATTCGGGCCGGACCCGACCCCATGCCACCGGCATGTCGAGGTGGTTCTATGCCCCGTAAAGGTCCAGGTCCGCGTACTGCCCAAACCGTTCGATAAGCTGCCGTCGCGGCTCGACGTGCTTGCTCATCAGGACGGTGAACATCCGGTCCGCCTCGACAAGGTCCTCGATCTTCACCTGGATCAGCGTCCGCTTGTCAACGGCCATGGCTGTCTCGCGCAACTGCTCCCAGGACATCTCCGCGAGGCCCTTGTAGCGCAGCACGTTGATGCCTTGACGCCCGGCAGCGAGGATGAGGTCGAACAGCTCCCAAACCGACTGCGCTTCCTTGGCGTCCCGATTGCCGTGCTGAAGGCGAAGGATGGCCTGCCCGTTCGAGTCCTCCCGCCCCGCCGCGATGAAGTCGTGAGGTTGAACGTCCAGCGGCGCCAGCAACTCGATGAGCTCGTCGATCTCCTGGATCTCCGCCATATCGCTGGCGTCTTCCACGACTATCGCGTGGCGCTCCGAGTCCTCGGAGAGCTCCGCGAACGACATCTCGCGACTCTCCTCTTCCGAGTCGTCGGGAAGCAGGTCGGTTGCCGAGTCGTCGGGAAGCAGGTCGGTTGCCGAGTCGTCGGGAAGCAGGTCCGNGTACCCTTCGTCCTCGAAGCGGTAGACGTCACCNTCGTCNGTCTCNATNCGCCACAGCGTCACCCGCTCGGCGCCGCGGAAGTGCTGNCCGAACAGACGCTCCTGGTCGATGCCACGACGCCCNAGNTCGTTCACGAGCGTCTCGATACGCCGGATCGACTGGACNACNGTNTCNAGNTGCTCCGTCGTNTACGGCTCATCGCNTCGAAGGTTGGTCACCTNGAGGTTNCCGAGGGCGGAGTTCAGGAGGTACTCCGTCATCTCCTCNTCGGTGTTCANNTANTGCGCCCTGCGNCCNCGCGACACGCGGTACAGCGGCGGCTGCGCGATGTAGAGATGCCCCGCCTCGACGAGCTCCGGCATCTGGCGGAAGAAGAACGTGAGCAGCAGCGTGCGGATATGCGCCCCGTCCACGTCGGCGTCCGCCATCAGGACGATCTTGTGGTATCGCAGCTTCTCTATGTCGAAGTCGCCGAAGCCGATCCCCGTGCCGAGAGCGGAAACGATCGTGACGATGTTCCGGTTCTTGAGAACCTTGTCCAACCGCGCCTTCGCGACGTTGATGCCCTTGCCCCAGAGCGGCAGCACCGCCTGGTAGCGACGGTCACGCCCCTGTTTCGCCGTCCCGCCGGCGGAATCGCCCTCGACGAGGAACAGCTCCGTGCGGGTCGGGTCGCGCTCCGAGCAGTCCGCCAGCTTGCCGGGCAACGAGCCGGAGTTGAGCACGCCCTTACGCCGCGTCATCTCGCGCGCCTGACGCGCCGCTTCGCGGGCTGCGGCCGCCTGGATGCTCTTCTGGATGATGTTCTTCGCAAGCGTCGGGTTCTCTTCGAGGAGTTGCGCCAGCCCTTCGTTCACGATGGTCTGAACGATCCCGTCCACCTCGGGGTTCCCGAGCGCGTTCTTCGTCTGGCCCTCGAACTGCGGGTTCGCCACCCGCGCGCTGATGACGCAGATCATCCCCTCGCGGATGTCCTCGCCCGTCAGTTTGATATTCGCGTTCTTCGCCAGCCCACTGCTCTTGGCGTAGGCGTTGAACGTGCGCGTAAACGCGGTCTTGAACCCGCTGACGTGCGTCCCACCGTTCTTGGTGTTCACGCTGTTGACGTAGGAATAGATGACCTCGTTGTAGCCATCGTCGAACTGGAAGGCGACTTCGACGATCACATCGTCCCGCTCTCCGGTGAGGTATACCGGCTCCGGGTGCAGAAGATCCTTGCCCTCGTTAAGGTGGCTCACGAACTCGACGATGCCGTTCTCGTAATAGAACTCGCGGTCATCGCGGCTCTTGCCGTCGGCGTCCGCGCGCTCGTCTCTCAGCGCGATCCGCACGCCGCGGTTCAGGAACGCCAGCTCACGCAGACGCGTCGAAAGCGTGTCGAAGCTGAAGTCCATCTCCGTGAAGATCGTCACGTCGGGATGGAACGTATGGCGAGTGCCGGTCTTCTTCGACTTCCCGGTGACTTCAACCTCGCCCGAAGGCACGCCACGTTCGTACTTCTGCTGGTGCACGAGGCCGTCCAGACGGACTTCCGTGTGCATCCAGTCCGAGAGCGCGTTCACGCAGGAGAGACCGACGCCGTGCAGGCCGCTCGCGACCTTGTAGCCCGCGCCTTCACGCCCGTCGAACTTACCGCCGGCGTGCAGCACCGTCATGGCCACTTCAAGGGCGGACTTGCCCGATGCGTGTTCCCCGACGGGAATGCCGCGCCCGTCGTCGGTGACGGTGACGCTACCGTCGGTGTGCAGGATCACTTCGATGAGTTCGCAGAAGCCGGCCGCTGCCTCGTCGATGCTGTTGTCCACGAGCTCGGTGACGAGCTGATGCAGACCTGACGATCCGGTGCTTCCGATGTACATACCCGGACGCTTTCGGACCGCTTCCAGCCCTTCCAACACCTGAATACTGTCGGCGTTATACTCGACCGTCATATTGCCTGTGCGCTCCCATCCTGTCTGCCATGCCATGCGTATGGGAATTGTATCATCCGCTCGCCGGTACGTCGAGCGCCCGCAGGTCGAATGCCCGCTTGGCAAGCGGCTTTAGACGCCGTCCCGGTCACCGGACGTCTGCGGTGTCGGCCTCCTGCTCCGCGTCCCACTTCTCCCGTCGGAGGCGCGTCAGCAACAGGCTACGGTAGCGCTTTCTCGTCTCCGCGTCCGAGAGGTGCGCCGACATCTCATCGGCCCACGCCGACTCATCCGCCGTGAGGCTGACAGCGCCCACGTCGAACGCCGGTTCGACGGAGCCCTCCGCCACGCTCTCCCGCTCGACGCCATCGACCTTTGGCCGTCTGCCGGCGGACGCCACGCGAACGCGCACCGAGTGCACGACTTCCGCGCCGAAGTACATGTTCACCCGCTGCACGTAGGTCGCCTGCGCGAACGACACCTCCGACGCAACGGTCGCGTTTGCCGCGGTCAGCGTAAGCAGGCCGTCCTCGATGGTGAGCGGCTGCGCCATGTCGCACTCGGGCTCGCCGATCACGATATCCCACATGTCGAACATGGACTCGACGCTACGTCGTCGGTCGTAGTCGCGATCCGCGAAGTAGCGGCTCAGTACCTCGCCTATGGGCGTAGATTTCATGCCGCGTCGGCCTCCACGGGGTTCGCCGTCCCCGCCCGGACCTCCCACGCATGCGCCGGCATCTCGCCGAATAGAGTCGGGTCAATGCGTGTGGTAGTGAGGAACACCTGTGGCGGCAGCGCGTGCAACGCCTCGAACAGCAGTCGTGTGCGCAGTTCGTCGAGCTCCGATGTCACGTCGTCCAGCAACACGATCGGCAGCTCGCCCGACGCGCGGTGCATCCAGTCGATCTCCGCGAGTTTCAGCGCCAGCGTCAGGGTGCGTTGCTGACCTTGTGAAGCGAACCGCCGCGCGTCCAGCCCATCCACCATAAGCTCGACATCGTCGCGATGCGGCCCTACAGATGTCGTGCCGCGCGCGATGTCCGATTCGACAGAGGCGGTCAGGCGCCTCTCGAACTCCTCCCTCGATTCCTCGTCGTCCTCGTTGATGAGTACGTTCGGGGCGTACCGCAATCCCGCTTCCTCACAACCTTCCGTGAGATACTGCTGCTGCTGCAAAAGCACCGGACGCAGTTCCTCGCACACCGCCCTCCGCCGTCGCGCGACGTCGATACCCGACGCGATGAGCGGCTCTTCCCACGCTTGTAGTGTGTCCCGGGATGCGCGCCGATCGCGGATCTGCTTCAATGACTCGTTCCGCTGCTGAAGCGCCCGCCTGTAGCGTTGGAGGCCGCGAAGGTACTCGCCATGGACCTGAGATATGAGCGAGTCGAGGAACCGCCGGCGATCATCCGGCCCGCCCTTCACGATGGCCGTGGATTCGGGCGCGAAGAACACCACCTTCAGCAGTCCGATCAGGTTCGACAGACGGTTCTGAATCTTGCCGTCGAGCTTGACCTGCTTCCGCCTGCCGCGCGTGTTGCCGACTTCGATGCGTCGACGCGCGATGGAGTCCTCGACGGAGCCGCTCAGATAGCCGGTCTGTTCCCCTTGGCGGATGAGCTCATCGTCGGTCGACGTGCGATGGGACCGTGTCGTCGCGAGGAAGAGGATCGCTTCCAGCAGATTCGTCTTCCCCTGCGCGTTCGCCCCGACGAACAGGTTGAACGCGCCGAACTCGAGCGATTGCTCCGCGTAGTTCCGATAGTTCACCAGAACGAGCTCGGTAAGCTGCAATCGCAACTCCCGTCATGGACCGTCGCCGTCGGCTTTACGCCTCGATACGCATCGGCATGATGAGACACAGGTAGTCGTCCGTGCCGGACGGCCGCATCACCGCGGCGCTGAGCGGCTCCTTGAGCTCGAATGCGACGTTCTCGGAATCCGCCGCCGTCAGCGCGTCTTTCAGGAACTCCGCGTTGAACCCGATGGTGATGGGCTCCGTGCTGGTAGCCTGGATTTCCTCACGCGCCTCCCCGAAGTCGGGGGTCTGCGCCGAGAGCACGACGGATGTCTCCTTGATGTCCAACCGAACCGCCGTCGTCTTGGGATCCGAGAACAGGCTGACGCGACGAATCGCCGTTAGGAACGCCTCGCGATCCACCTCGAACCGGATCGGATTGTCCTTCGGCAGGATCTGCGAATACGACGGATACTCGCCATCCACCAACCTCGCGTTCAGCACCGCGCTGTCGTTCGCGACGATGACCTGGTTGTCTTGGATAGCGACTTTGACTTCCTCGTCCTCGGTGAACGTCTTAACCACCTCATCCACGGCTTTGATCGGGATGATGACGCCCCGGTCTCGGTCGGACAGGCCCTCCGCAGCGAAAGTCATCAGCGCCAACCGACGGCTGTCGGTCGCGACCATCCGCAGCCACTCGGTGGAGAGGTGCATGTACACGCCCTTGAGGAAGTACCTGTTCTCCTCCCGCGAGGCGGCGAATCGCGTCCTCTGGATCATCTGGCGCAACACGCCCGCATCCACCGTAAAGAAGCTGTCGCCCAGCTCGGGAATGCTCGGGAAATCGTCCGCCGGCGTGCCGATCATCTTGTAGTGCACCGTGCCGCATTCGATCTGTATCTGCCCGCTTTCCGAGGCTTCCAGTCGAACGTCCTCGTCTGGCAATTCGCGCACGAGTTCCGCGAGCTTGCGCGCAGGGATTGTCAGCTTCCCCGTCTCCTCGACCGACCCTTCCCCCTGCAACTGCAGCCCGACTTCCGTGTCCGTCGTCGTCATTCGGACACCGGCGTCGCTGGCATCCAGCAACACATTGCTGAGAATCGGCAGGACGTTCTTCGTGGATGCGATGCTATGAAGCGACTGCATAGCTCGATGTAGGTCGTTCCTGGCGAAAATGACTCTCATGGGAGGTCCCCTCCGTTATCGAGTTCTGTTGCGATACGCATGACCCACATCGTCGAGGTTCGTCCGCCGACCTTCTGGGCTATGGATCCGCTCCGCTTTCCGTTACTTCTGGTTTCTTTAGTACATGCAGTAGACGTAGTAGGGGCGGTGGACAGCGTGGACAACCCCTGAAAACCGCGTGGCCGCTGGGGAATGCCCATGTGCGCGCTGTGTGGGAAACCGATGTGGGCTACTTCCCACCCTTGTGGACCAACTCGTCGTGTCTGCGGTTGTCCACGCTTCTCGACGGCCTGTTCACCGTGTGCCCACGCCTTTTCCACGAACTTATGCACAATCGACGCTTCTTGTATCTCCTGCCGATTTGTCGAGCTTGCCTCTGTACCCGTGCCTGTGCGAATCCTGTGGACGCCTTGTGGATAACTTGTGCGATTCCCGCGCGGCCGCACAGACTTTGCGTCGCACTCCGGCCACCCCGGGAACAGAGACCCGAGGGGCAAATCGAGGCCCCGTCCGCGCATGCGTGGATGTGGGTGTGGGGTACTTTCGTCAAGTATACTTTCCAAGTTCGCCCCGGCCAATCGGCGCTACCGCTTGCCGGCGATGCGCCGCGTCAACTGCTGCACGATTTCCGCGAGCTGCGGATCTCGGTTCGCCTCGCGTTCGATCTTCACGCAGCCGTTGATGACGGTGCTGTGATCGCGGCCTCCAAAGTCCCGCCCGATATCCACCAGAGACAGGTCTGTCAACTGGCGGCAGAGGTACATCGCGATATGCCGCACCATCGCGACGCGCTTCGTCCGGCGTTTCGATTTCAGCTCCGTCGGCTTCATGTGATAGTACTCGGCGACCACGCGTTGAATGGTATCCGTAGACACGGGCTGTCCACGGAATGTCTCTCCGTCGCCGGCGTGCGGGTCGAGTATGCCCTGTACGACATCCAGCGTCAGGGGCTGCGACTGCAACGACGTGTGCTGGTAGACGGTCTGTAGGGCGCCTTCCAACTCGCGGATGTTCGACGTCACGTGCTCCGCCATGTACGTGGCGACATCGTTCGGGAAGTCCACGATCCCCAGGTCTTCCGCCTTCCGGTGCAGGATGGCGGTCCGCGTCTCGACTTCCGGCGAGTCGATACTGGTGAGCATCCCCCACATGAATCGCGACTTCACGCGTTCTTCCAGTTGCGACATGTCCTGCGGGCTGCTGTCGCTGGCCAAGACGATCTGCTTGTTCGCGTTGTGCAGGTCGTTGAAGGTGTTGAAGAACTCGATCTGCGTAGCTTCCTTGCGCTGAAGGAACTGGATGTCGTCCATCAGCAGCACGTCCATGGTGCGGTACTTGTTGCGGATGAGGCTCGTTTCCTGCCGACGGATCGCCTCCACCATGTCGTTCGTGAACGTCTCCGCAGAGACGTACAGCACGCGCAGGCCGGGGTTCTTCGCCTGTGCGAGGTTCCCGATGGCGTGCAGGAGGTGCGTCTTTCCAAGCCCGACGCCCCCGTAGATGAACATCGGGTTCACCCGGCTGCCGTCGGGGCTTTCCGCGATTTGCAGACACGCGGCGAACGCGAGACGGTTGCTGGAGCCCACGATGAAACGTTCGAACGTGTAGCGACGGTTTAGCCCACTCGCTTGCTCCCCGATACCGGCTACGCCCCGCGGCCTTG
>NYZG01000055.1 GCA_002687025.1 Candidatus Poribacteria bacterium | reverse complement strand
AAGCAGGATATCGGCGTCCTCGACGCCATCCGAAATGCCCTACTCGGTCAGCCATTCATCCCGGCACGCGCGAGCCCGGCTGAGTAGTCACCGATATCCTATATCGCGGTATACGCTGACTTCCTCCTCTATCGCGTCGCGTTCGACCAGGTCCAGCTTCGTGATGGAGATCACCGCTTCCAGGCCCGCGGCCTCTGCGCTCACGAGGTAGCGGTCGAGCATGGCCCACTTCGGGGCCGGCTTCGCGGCGCTGAACATGGGGATCACCTGGTCGGCGTTGGCGACGAGCACCTGCTCGATGGGCTTGGATCCGGCGGCACGTCGCGAGAGCTTGGTCCGCCGCGGGGCTACGTCGGTGATGACGCCGGCGCCGTCGTCGGCCTCGACGAACGCCACATTGTCGCCCACGGCCACAGGGTCAACCTCGCGGATGTCCTTCACGTCGACCACCACCGGCCGGAGCGAGCCGGGGTCGGCGATCGGATAGATGAGGCGCCGTCGCAGCAGGCTGGATATCGAGCACACGACCTCGCGGTCGCCATCCTGGACGAAGTAGTGTCCCAGCGTCTTCTTGTGCACGGTCCCGCGCCGTTCTCCCGTTCTGACGCTCGATATGTCCTTCAATTGGCGCCCCACGACGTGTGGCGTGACTGCGCCGACGTTTCGGCGGCAGTCACGCGAGTTGGTTCTGTCCCGTCGTTCTCGGTCGGTCGATAGGTCTGCACGGCGGCCCTCCGATCGTGCTGTTCGTGGCTGTTACGCGGTCATCTGCAGCCCGTAGCGTTTGCAGAGCTTCTTGATGCGGTTCAGAGCGCCGCCGACCTGACGGCCGTTGCGGCGGATGCCGAACAGGTGCTGACTCACGACGCGTCGGCAGATGCCCAACTGCTCGGCCACCTGCTGCTGCGTGCGGCCTTCGAAGAAGTACAGGCGCACGCATTCGCGCTGCCGGTCGGTCAGTTCCTTGTCCACGAGCTTGCGTAACGTTGCGATCATCTTGCGTTGCTGAGACACCTTCGGTGACGGAGCGGCGGGCCGTGGTCGCCACAGCGCGCGATCCGTGGAGAAGGCGTCCAGCTTGTACGGTTCGACTGGTATCTCCCAGAAATCTGGGTTAGCCGATGACATCCTGACTCCAACTTGGAGGTCATTCGACGACATGCCCAACCACGCATTGCCAAGCGGCGGCGCGGTTCATCGAGATAATCTTGGTCGTTCGTAAGGGTCGGGTGTCTCGTAGCGTCGGCATCGTACAAGCCCGTCATCACTGCCTACGTGTGTGGCGGATGACGGAGCGTCTCACTACCCTGGCGGGCGAGACTGCCAAGCTTTCCGACGCCAGAGACGTTCGTGGGCATGCGAGAGAACGTCGAGTCTGGCTGTCATCGGCTCACGACGACGGGTGCGTTCCTACGCCGCGTCGCGACCGTGACCGAAGGAAACGTTGGGTCTCACCAACAGCGTGGGGTGTGGGACATTTCGCGGCCTGTCGGCCCATTCGGCCGAATCCTCTCACGTCCCGACGTACTGACGCCCGGTCGGAATAAACGAGTCATCTCGCTGAGTCCTTCCCTGTTCGTGTGTGGGATATTCCACATGTAACTGGGTCCTCTGTTGTTTGCCGATTCCGCCCTCGCGGTCGGCGCGTTGCGCTGAGTCATCCTCAGCAGGTTAGTGCGTCGCGGGGGCGAGGGGCAAGGCGAATTGCCCAGCCCCTCGCGGTCGTTCTCGGCGAGTCGCTGCTAGAGCGACCGGCCTCCAACTATAGCAACCATATGCAATTGCCTCCTTTCTTTGTCCCCCAGGCGGGCGGGTGATCGCAAGGCCCACTGCCTGGTGTATTAGAAGCCGCCCGGGGAGACCCCAGACTTCTTCCACCCATACTGTACTACGGATGCACTTCTGGGCCCATCGCCCGCGGGCGGAGCGAGTCTGTCGGAGTCAGGCGCGACGCCGGCCGTCCTGTTGATACCCTACGGGCGGCGATGTAGTATTGGGTTGCCGGTCGGTTCCGCGTCTTCGGGCGGGAAAGGCAAGGCACGCACACAGAGGGAACTACGACGCCAATGCCTCAGAATCCGAACCATGACAGCACGCCGCTGCTGGGCGATCAGGGCGGCCAGGCGAGTACGCTGGATGCGTTCCTGTTCAAGGACGGCCTGGCCGACCTTGTCCAGGCGCTGATGGAAGAGGGCGACTGGTCGATCCCAAGTGAAGTCGACGAGAAGCAGTTCGTCGAGGCGGTGTTCCTACAGATGCGCGGGGACGTGCGCACGTGGGTCCGGCACGCGGCGCGCTACTTCCTGGACAACTCGGAGTACTTCCTCTCGAACCGCGAGGCGCTTGAGATCCTGGACGAGGAACTCGGGAAGCGTGAGGTGGAGGTGGCGGACAGCGTGCGTCAGGCGTTCCTGGAGTTCCTCTACCGCGACTTCCCGAACTTCTGTTCCCAAGCCATTCGGCTGGCCCTGGAGGATGTGACGGCGCCGAAGCATTGACCGAAACACCGGTCGGCGCGCGTCGTTCTAACAGCCATGCGACTCGACAAGTTCCTTCAGACTAGCAGGATCGTGAAGCGGCGAACCGTCGCCACTGAACTGTGCAACCGCGGTCGCGTCGAGGTGAACGACCGGCCCGCCAAGGCCGGACGCGCGTTGATCGTCGGTGACACAGTGTCTCTGAGCTTTGGCTCAGACGGGAGGCTCGTGTGCCGCGTTCTCGACCTGCCGACTCGCGGCATCCGCAAAGAAGAGGCTGCCGGCCTTTACGAGGTGGTTATCGACACGCGCGCCGGGCCTCAGCAGGTCGGGTGACCGTCAGACCACGGCCGCGCAGGGCCGTTGTTCCCGGCCGCGGCCGTGTGGTACGTATATCTCGACGGCGGCCTCCCCGAGATCGGCCGCCGAGTTGTAGCGGCGGGACAGCGCAATGGTTCGCGCGAACTACCACATCCATACGCACCACTCCCCATGCGGGAGCGGAGACATGGTGCTCGCGTCGATCCTGGACGCCGCGGAGAAGGCCGGCTACGACCGCATCGGAATCAGCGACCACTGCTATAGCTTCGACCTGAATTCCGAGCGCATCAAGGAGCTTCGGGCCGAGGTCGCGGCTGCGTCCAAAGAGCGGAACATCCGCGTGTACCTCGGCATTGAGGCGTACGTCATACGGCATCACCTCGCCTCCGTCTCGCACCAGATCGCGGCGCTGTTTGACTTCGTGCTGGTGGCTCCCAACCACTACCACATACGCAGCGTTGCCAAGCCAGTGCGCATGGACGCGCGGATTCTCGCGGACCACGAGCTGTACATGTTCGAGGCGGCGGCGAACCATCCTGTCACCGACGTCGTCGCGCACCCGTTCATCCTGTCGCCACGGATTTTCCGCATCGCGGCGGAACGTCTGGCGCAACTGTCACAGGATGTCATGGCGTCGGTAGACGAAAAGCGCCTCGCGCTCTGCCTGGATCGGATGCGTGAGCGCGGGCTGGCGGTGGAACTGAACCCAAAGTTCCTCGCGTTCGATCAGGAACACGTGGAGTGGTTCTACCGCCTGTGCGTCGAGCGCGGCGTGCTGCTCTCGGTGGGCAACGACGCGCACTCGCTCGACGACATCCCTCTCTCGGACGACGCACAGGGGTTCATCGACTCGCTCGGGCTCACCGAAGCGGGCCTGTGGCACCCTCTTTCCTTCGACTGATTCGGCCCGTCAGGCGTTCTCATCGTCGCTAGGTCTGGGCGCGGCCGGGGTCGTGCGTCGCCTGGATCGGTAGACCGCGCACGGGACGACCATCTCCGCGAGCGATATGCCGCCGCTCACGAACTGCGTGGCGATCTCGCGCTCCTCGGGCGAGAACCATACGCCCGGATACCCGAACGCGCACCGGGCGACCGCCGGATTCGGGAGCCGGATCGCCTCCGCGCTGAAGTACGCTACGTCGCGCGGCAGGCCGTCTCGCTCGCCGACGTGCCCCACGCCCACCCATCTGGCCTGCGTCGTCGCCGATCCCGGCCTCACGCGGACAGCGGGCCCGCCGACCTCCAGTGTCCCGCCGTTGGAGACGGCGAATACCGTGGCCCGCGACGGGATGGTGTCGAGGAAAGCGCCCAGGCGTTCGCGGGCGTGGGCCACGATGTGTTCCCGGGCCGCGCCCGTGCGGCGCGTCTTCGCCACGCCGGTCTCGACGAGGGAGATGTTCGCGAGCAGCACGCCGCTCTGCGCATCGGGCATCGACAAGCCGGGCGTACTGACCGCCCCGATTACGGGCACGCCTTCGGGTGTGAGCCGTTCAGAGAGCAGATCTCCGACGGCACCGGAGTCGCCCAACGCCGGGAACCTCCCGAGGACGAGCGCCGCAGTATTGTAGGGCCGGTCGCTTGGGAGCAGGGCCAGCATGGGCTCGGTCTGCGGCGCCCGGTGACGCGGCAGCCTCTCCCGCAGCACCGGCGCGAGTGTCATCCACTCATCCCATCTCAGGCCGTGGAACAGGAGGATCACCGCGAGGGGACTGCGTGAGGCCCGCGCCAACTCCCGCCATTCTGGGAGAAGCACAGTGTCCAGGAAGTCCACGGTGAGCCTGGGTGGCGGCTCCTGCCGCGAGATCCAGCGGACGTAGTTGTGCTCCACGACTCGGGCGAAGTGCCGGTCGGCGGCGTCCAGGATGCTCCTCGCCTCGGCCATGAGTGATTCCGACGCGCGGCCGAACCGCGAGGCGCCGCTAGCGAGCTCCTCATCCAGCGCCTCCCACAGGAGGCCCATAGGGGTGAGGCAGTCGGCGTTGACCTCGGTCATCCACGTCTCGATGGGCTGTACGGGCAGCGTCTGCGCCCAGCCGCGCGCGTGGAATGCGCGCACGTGGTCGGCGAGGTCGAGGGTCCCCGTGAAGAGCGCTGCCGAGCGAATGAGGCGCGGGTAGTAGCGCGGGTAGCGGTTGGCGACGTGGTGGCGCGTCAGGACGGCTCGAATCTTCCGCATCCGGGTCTTGGAGATGGCATCCGGGTCCGCGATGGCGCGTGGGAGCAGGATGCGGAGCGCCTCCTCGGTGACGTAACCGGAAAGGGTCTCGGCAGCGGCGATCCTCCGAGCCACCTCGAAGCGTCGCTCGCCGCGGAGCCCGAGCAGGCCCAGGAACAACTCGCCTCGCGGCCCATCGTCGGCGATCGCCCGCTCGGCCACACGCATCTGCGAAACCACGGCGAGGGGATCGTCGGCGATCATCTGTTCGCACGTGGCAATGAGGCGTTCGTCGTCGGGAGCCCCGTACTGCTCCCACACGTCGCTGTCGAATAGCTCCGGGAGCGCCAGCTCGGCCTTCGGCGCGTGTTTCCGCACTAAGTAAACCGTCCACAGGAACTCGCCGAACCCGGGGTCATGGCGCAACTTGGCATTGACGGGCATGGCGTCGAGGAGCTTCGCGCGGGCGGCGCGCAACGCAGACGGGTAGCGTCGCAGCAGATCCCGACTGGTGGGCTCCTCGTGGGCGCGTTCCCAGGCGTCGACGGCCTCCTCCGGCGCCAGGCCGTCGCGAAGGGGACGGCCGAGCACGCACTCCGCGATGAGAAGAGGGGCGGTCGATCCTGAGAGGCCGTCTCCCCAGCCCGGACGGGCCGCGAGCAGTCTGTCGGCGAGCTGCCAGAAGTCCTGCCCCCGGAGCACGCCGACCTCCGGCGCCCATGCGTGCGACGGCTGCAGATGCTGCAGTAGCGCATGTGGCGTTACTTCGACGCACTGCGCTCGCGCTGTCATATCGGGGATGAGTTCCATGCGCGTGGCGCCGGACGGAATGACGATCACCGCGAGCGGGCAGGTAGCTCCGGCTTCCCCTGCATCGCGGCAGCTCTCCAGGCGTGCTCGTAGCGACAATGGGTCGGCGTATCGCGCGAGCTCACGCTCGACGCTCCAGATGTCCACGGTGGAAACGCGCGCGAGCAGATCGCTCGGGTCGAACAGGAAGAGGAAGCGACGCGACATGTCGCGCCCGATCGCGTCCATGTATCCGCTGAGCGCGTCTGCGGGGTCCACGGTGTGTGCATTCCCTATCGAGGAGGCGTTCGGCGGGCGCGGGTACCAATGGTTACCAGATGTCGCCCGTTCGGCAAGCGTGCGGCGAGTGCAGCAGGCAGGTGGCCCTGGCCCGAGGAGCTTGCGGCGCCTGGGATGGGCCCGGTTGCGTGATCGTGCTATAACCCGGTCGGTCGGCCGCCCGATCGACGGGCGAGCGTGACGTCCGCGTGGCGCCTCCTTCGCGCGCGGGCAGTAGCGACGCTTCCTGACAAGACGGCATCGGAGACGAGGAGAACACATGAGGAACGTGCTAACGCTCTGTTGCGCGGCATCGGTGATGTTCGCCATCGGCGTGTGCGCCCGCGCTACGACGATCGACGAGGGGTTGCTGGTGTACCTCACGTTCGACAAGGCCAGCGGCGACACGGTCGAGGACATGTCAGGGGGCGGCCACGACGGCATCCTCAGTTCCGGCGCGGCGATCATCCAGGACGAGGTCAAGATGGGCGCCGGGGCGCTCCGCATCGAAGGTGGCGAACACCGACTGGAGGTCGAGACGTTCGCGGCGCTGGAGGAGTACCAGGACAACACGTATCTGTTCTGGATCAACTTCCCGGAGAAGGCAACGGGCGGCTGGGACCAGATCCTGGCAAAGCCGGCGCCGGGGAGCGACAGATCGCCGGGGCTGTGGGTCGAAACCGGCGGCCTGGGCATCCACTACCGCTACGAGCCCGGGAACCTCGGATTCTGGGGTCTCGGGCCCGACGGTGACAACACGCACTTCGAGATGAACCAGTGGTACCACGTCGCCGGGACCACGTCGGGAGGCGAGCTCGTCGGGTATGTTGGCGGCGAAGAGAAGGCCACGATCGTCGTGCCTCCCGATTTCGCGCAGGGCGCCGGTGGACTATACGTGGGGAACTCGCCTGCGTACGCGGGCCCGGCGGCCAACTTCATCATGGACGACCTGGCGGTGTACAACCGCGTCCTGACTCCGGCTGAGATCGCCACGGTGATGGCCGGTGACTTCCTGGCGGCGGAAGGCGAGGGTAAGCTCGCCGTGGCTTGGGCCGCGCTTCGACGGTAGCGGCCGAGGATTGCGCTCGCGGCCTGCGCGGATGGGTCTGCCCTGATGTCGTCGTCGGCTGTCCTCCCGTGCCGATCACCGCGCGTCTCGTCGAATCGTGTTACATCGACGTCAGCTCGTGCATCTATAGCCCGGGGCGGCGATGGACACCTGGTCGGACGAGGCGCTCGTGCAGGCATCTCGACGGGGAAGCGGCGATGCGTTCGCGACGCTCGCCCGCAGACATTGGGACTGTGTCTTCTCGGTGGCGTACGCGTCGCTGCCTCACCACGCGAGTGCCGAAGATGTGGCCCAGGAGACCTTCCTGCGGGCGTACACGCGACTCGGGCAGTTGCGGTCCCCACAGCACTTCCGCGCGTGGATCTGTCGCATCGCTGTGAGCTACGCGCGCGCCCATCGACGGACGCACCGCGAGGTCATCACGGACGTCGCCGACACGCTCGCCCACACGCCCGCTCCCCGCGTAGGCCAGGAAGCGTACGAGCGACAGGAGGACGTCGAGCGCCTTGTCACCGACGCGCTGGGCTCGTTGCCAGCGTCGCTCCGCACGCCCGTCGTGATGCGGTACATGTCCGAGGCGTCGTACGAAGCGATCGCCGAGAGGCTGTCCACCAGCCCGGACGCGGTGCGTATGCGTGTCCATCGGGGGCTCCGCGCCCTTCGGGCATACTTCACACAGCGGGGTCTCGATGACGACTGCCGCGATGTGCTGCGGGCGAGGCTTGTCGCGACGCCGATCGGGCTCGAATACGTCTCGGACCTCATCGATGTGGCGCGCCGGGCGCTGCCGGCGGCGCCGTCTGCTGCCGTGCCGCGCGCGGCCATGTTTGCCCCCGGTGTTGCTGGTGCGGGACTGCTGGCGCTTACGCTGCTAGGGGGAGTCAAGGGACCCGTGTCGCCGGGCGTGTCGGGGATGTCGCAGTCAGTCACTCTCGTGGGCGCGCGCTACCCGGCCGGCGCG
Source organism: Candidatus Poribacteria bacterium (assembly GCA_002687025.1). GTDB lineage: Bacteria > Poribacteria > WGA-4E. Next base: position 9,231 of record NYZG01000055.1, on the reverse strand, counting down.
CCGGGCCCAGGGGGCGGAGTGCCGTTCTCGGCGGCCGATGCCTCGCTTCCCGCCGGCGCGACGCTGATCCACGCCGATGGCTATGAGGCGACGGCGCCAGGCGAGCCCCTGCGGGGGTGGACGGCTGGCGTGTCAGCACAGACCTCGGATGTGCCGCCCGGCGGCGGCGCGCGAGCGGCGGCCGTAAACACCAACATCCCGGCGGCCTACCTGGACTTCCCACCCGTACGCGGCGAGGTGACGATCGAGCTCTGGATGAAGCCCCACCAGGGGCCGGACGCCAACATGCTCCTACGCGTGGGCCTAGCGCGCCCGGGCGCACGACCGAGAACTGAACAGGCTACCGCTCGCGACGACGACCTGTCGGCCGCCCTCCTCGTGAAGAACGACCAGGACCGCTGGCATTACATGACCGCGTACCACCCTACCGTCGGTTCGCCGCCCGGCCTCGCACAGGTGCCCTTCGCGCGTTCCACCAGCGCGTGGGCCCACTTCCGCATCGTGTACGACACGACAAGGAACGTCTACGACCTGTACATGGACCACAGGCTTGTCGTGGCGGACATCCCGTCACCGCGGGACTACACGGACGGGCTTTCATACATCACGTTGAGCAGCGGCCGTCACGAGTATCGCGAGGACGTCCCCTCCTACTTCGACGGGTTGCGCATATACGTGCAGCCCATACGCGAGGCGGCGCCCACCTAGGCGCGGCCCAATCTGCCCTCCAGCGACTCCCCGAATCAGTATGACGCGGCGATCCGGTGTTACACGGAGACTCCGTGGTGCATCTGTTAGGTGTCCCCGGGGTGCGCCGCGCTCAGACCGGCCGCTGCGAGGAGCCACGCCGGCGTCTCGGCTCCGAGGGCCGGGAACGCCACGGCGGCTCCGCACCGGCACAGCAACGCAGGAGATTGCAGCATGACGCCATCGATTGGACTGAGGTACGCGGGTGCGGCGGCGGTCGGCGCGCTTATCGTGCTCCTCCATGCGCCCCACGCCGCGGCGCAGCTGCCGGACGTACCCCTCAAGTCGTTCGCTGCCGGTCACAGCCCGATCCTCAGGGCCTCGTTCCAGCCCGAATCGCGGCTATTCGCGACGGTCGGTGGCGCCAACCACGCGGTCCTGTGGGATGCCGACACCGTCGACCCGGCTTCTCCGGTCCCCACGCACGAATTCACGGATGCCGGACACAGCGTGGCAGTGCTGGCGTTAGCGTTCAGTGCCGATGGACTGATGATCGCGACGGGAGCCGGCGACAACGCCAACAAGGTATGGTACGTCAGTTCTGGGGTCCACCGAGGGGACTACAACGGCGGGACACAGCCCAACGACGTGGCGTTCAGCGTGGACGGACAGACCTTGGCGACGGTGTCCGCAACCGGCGAGTTCCGCCTATGGGACATCAGCTTGGTGCAGGAGCTGGCCGCCCCCAGCGGGCACGCAGGCGCTGTGAGGAGCGTGGCGTTCAGCCCGGATGGCCTCTCGGTGCTCACGGGTGGCATCGACGGCTACGTGAAGGTGTGGGCCGCGGCCGACGGCGCACCTGACCGGACACTGCTCGATGCAGTCATCCATGCGACAGGGGTCGAGACGATCACGTTCTCGGCCGCTGGCGGCCTGCTGGCCACGCAAGGCGCGGACGGGGTCATCCAGGTCTGGGACTTCGCGACTGACGACCCGCTGTACACGCTCCCGGCCGATGGTGGCCATGCGACCTTCAGCCCGGACGGGACGCTCATCGCCGGGGCCACGGGAGACGACGTCACGATGTGGAACACGTCGGATGGATCGGTCGCGGGCACGCTCACGGGTCACGCGGCCCCCCCGGCCGGCCTGTCCTTCAGCACGGACGCGCAGCGCTTCATCAGCGGCGACAGCAGCGGGATTCTGAACATCTGGGACTTCTCGACGGTCTTCCCCAACGGCCCCAACATCGCCGTGGATCCGCCATCCGTCGCCATTGGGGATGTGAAGGTGGGCTCGTCCGGCGCCGACGCGTTCACGGTCAGCAGCGCTGGCACTGAGACCTTGACGGTAAGCGACATCACTTCGGACAACGCAGCTTTCACAGTCGCCCCGGACACGCTGACGCTGCCGTTCGACCTCGCCGCTGCCGACCCCGATCTGAGCGAGACGGTGACCGTAACGTTCTCGCCGACCGTGGAGGGCGCGCAAGCGGCGAACATCACCATCGTGCACAACGCCGCCGACAGTCCCACGATCGTGTCCGTGGCCGGCACGGGCGCTCCACTGCTCACGAGCGTGACAATCGGCGCGCCGACGGAGGGGCAGGTGTTCCCGCCCTTTACGACGGTGGCCGCGTTTACGGTGGACATCGTAGACCATCCCGCCTCCGGCGCGTGGGCGTGGCAGCTCGACACGCCATTCCCCGCCTCTGGCCCGGCAGGTGGCACTCCAGTTCCCGCGGGGACGACGAGCACGACGATTCCGAATCTGGTGGACGGCGCTTCGCACACAGTCTACGCGACGCTGGTGGACGATTCCGGCTCAGTGCTCGCCACGCCGGCCGAAGACAGCGTGTCGTTCTCGGTGGATCCGACTCCGACGGACTACGTGCGTGTGCATAGCAAGCAGGGCGGATCCGGCACGACGGTCACGATCCCCATCGACATCCACATCGACGCATATGTGCCGGAAACTCAGGGGGTGACCGGCGTCGACCTCGACCTGCTGTACGACAGCACGGTGCTGACGCCGGAGGGGGCCGGCACGGTGCTGACGGCAGCCACCCCCGGCGAGACGATTGTGCCAGCGTCGTGGGTGCTCGAGCAGCACATTCCTACGGCAGGCCGCCTCGCCATTTCCCTTGCTGGAGACACAGAAGCGCCGTTGACGGACGTCGGAACGCTGCTGAACGTGACGTTCGACGTCGACGTGGCGGCCGCCGCCGGCGCGGTTGTATCGCTGTCGATCGATGGACTAACGCTGAACGACGGGACACCCGCAGCGACGGCGGTGGACGGCCAGTTCACAGTGCTTGACATTGTCGTCGGGGACGTCAGCGGGAATGGCGTTGTGTCGGCGTATGACGCCTCACACGTGCTCTCGTATGTCGTCGAAGCCGGCATTGGAGGGACGTATGTGTTCCCAATCGAGGAGACCGCCCCAGTGTGGGCCCCCCTGCCTGTCGAGGCACAGGTAGCGTTCGAGGTAGCCGACGTGGACGACGACGCGACGATAGCCGCAATGGATGCGGCCGATATACTGAAGAAGCGTGTGGGAATCATCGACCTGTTCGTAGCGGAAGGAGGACAGACCGCGCCATCATCCGACCCCGTCGCGCTCGTTTACGAGCTGCGGGCCGAGGCGACCTCAGGCCGGCCGGGATCGCGCATCACCGTGACGCTAGACGCCTCGGCGATCGACAACCTGCACGCGGGCGAGTTGACCTTGGACTACGACCCGTCACTTCTGAGACCGCTCGATGTCGGGCTCGGGTCTGCCGCCCACGGCCGCGCGGGCGCCCCGCTTCTCGCGCAACGCGAGGGCGAGGGACGTCTGGCCATCGGGTTCGCGTCGGCGCGGCCGATCGCAGGGCCGAACGCGCGCGTTGAGGTCACATTCGAGGTCTCGCGGGGCCTCACTCGCGCCTTCCAGAGCGCGATCCGCGCGTCACATCTCCGCCTGAACGGCTCGCGGATGCAGACGGAGTTCATCCATCCATTCCGCGTTGAGCCGTTCCAGACGCGCCTGATGGCGAACTATCCTAACCCGTTCAACCCCGAGACGTGGATTCCGTTCGAGCTGGCGCGGGCCACCGAGGTGGCGATCCACATCTACGCACTGGATGGGGAGGTCGTCCGCACGCTGCAGCTGGGCCTTCGCGCGCAGGGCGAGCACATCCGTCGCGAGAACGCGGCGTATTGGGACGGCGGCAACGACGCCGGGGAGCCGGTAGCGAGCGGAATGTACGTGTATGAACTGATCGCCGGCGCCCATCGTGAGACGCGACGAATGGTGGTGCGGAAGTAGGGGCGTTGAGCGATGCGACAGGCCCGGATCGCGCGCGCGCGGGACGCCGATCTCGTCCGCTTCGCCCTCGCCGGTGATAACGCAGCTACGACGGAGCTCCACCGTAGGTACGAGGGCCTGGTGCGCTCGCTCGTAGACACGCGCGTCAGACAGCGTGAGGATGCGGAGGACGTGGCCCAGGAGGCATTCGCGGCCGCCTTCTCTCGTCTCGCGTCCCTCGCGCGTCCCTCCCTGTTTCGCGCCTGGCTGTGCCGGATCGCTGTCAACCACGCCTGGTCGCGCGTCAGAAGCCAGCGCCGCGAGGAAGCGCGTTCCGACGATGCCGTCCAGAAGAACGGGGGCTGGGGATGGCAGTACCAGCTCCCGGCCCTCGTGACCCGGGAGCGTCTGCGAAGAGCTTTCGAGGCGCTGCCGGACCACGTGCGAGCGCCCGTCACTATGCGCGTCGTCGAGGGGGCGACGTACCCGGAGATCGCCGATGCCATGGGGACGGGTGTGAAGACGGCGGTACGGCAGGTGCGCGGCGGCCTTAGGACGCTCGCGCGGCACGTCGGCGCCGCGGGATGAGCCGCACGTCTAGGGCTCCAGGAGCACCTTGATGGACTCCGCGCCCGAGCGCACGAGCTCGATGGCCTCTGCGTACTCGGCCAGCGGCAACCGGTGCGTTACGACGCGGTCGCAGTCGATGCGGCCCTTGGCGATCATGTCGATCGCGATCGGGTAGCAGTACGGCCCGAGGTGCGAGCCGTGGATGTTGAGCTCCTTCGTGTCGCCGATGATAGTCCAGTCGACGGTGACCGGCTCGCGCATCACGCTGAACTCCACGAACGTACCGAGCTTGCGGATCATCATGAGGCCCTGCTTGACGGCGTCGGGGTGGCCGGTGGCCTCGATGTAGACGTCGCAGCCGTAGCCGTCGGTCATGTCCAGGACCGCCTGTAGGGCGTCGTCGCTGCCGGGGTTGAGCGTCACGTCGGCTCCGAGCGTGCGGGCGACGTCGAGCCGCCTGTCGTTCATGTCGAGCACAACGAGCGACGCTGGGTTCTTCAGACGGGCCGCGGCGACCATCCCCAGCCCGAGTGTACCGGCGCCGGCGATGACGACGACGTCTCCGAGCTCCATCTCGCCGCGCTCGACCGCGTGTATCGAGCATGCGAGCGGCTCGATTAGCGCGGCCTTCCACATCGGGACGTCGTCGGGAACCTTGTAGACGCGCGCGTTCGCGGGGAACCTCATGCGCGGCGTCCACCCGCCATGGACCACGCGGCGGAATCCGTAGATGTCGTGGACCTGGCACATCCAGTATTGGCCACGTTCGCAGTAGCGACACGCTCCGCACGGGACGATCTGCTCGGAGATCGCCGTGTCGCCGATCGCGAGCCCGTAGCGTTCCGCGGCGCCGTCGCCCAGCTCGACAACCGTCCCTGCGAATTCATGGCCTGGGATGACGGGGCCCTGCACGTATCCCTCGCGATCATCGTCGCCCCAGAAGAGCGGGGCGCCGGTGTAGCACTTCACGTCACTCGCACATACGCCGCAGGCGCCCACGTCGATGACGACTTCGCCAGGACCCGCCGTTGGAACCGGCACGTCCTCCCAGCGGTAGTCGAACGGGCCGTGGCACATGACTGCCGGTTGCATGGTCAGCTCTCTGCTGGTCGGGCGGGGCGAGCTCGGAGAGGCGGGACGCGCGGCGCCCACACTGCCGTGGGCCCCGCCATCGTATGGTACCTAGGCGAGCGAGCGCGCGATTCGCTCCACGCCAGCCTCGATGTTGTCCATCGATGTGGCGTACGAAAGCCGCGCGCAACGGTCGTCGCCGAATGCGCCGCCGGGGACGAGGGCAACCTGCACCGTGTCCAGCAGGTGAACCGCGAGGTCGTTCGACCCTTTGATGTCGCCGGTGAAGTGCGCCGAGAAGTCGGGGAAGATGTAGAACGCGCCCTCGGGCCTGGCGTATGTCACGCCNGGGATATCCGCGAGTAGCTTGGCGATGNCGTCGCGCCGNTCCTGGAANGCNGACANCATCGTCGGNACGGCGTCCTGCGGGCCGGTGATCGCCTCGAGTGCCGCNGCCTGAGCGATGGACGTCGGGTTGGACGTGCTGTGGCTCTGGATGCCGCCCATGGCCTTGATGATGTCCGCAGGCCCTACGGTCCAGCCCACGCGCCAGCCCGTCATCGAGTACGTCTTCGAGACCGCGTTGATGATGAGCGTCTGCCTGTCCATGCCGGGGCGCAACGTGGCGATGCTGTCGAAGGTCGATCCCTCGAACACCATCTCATCGTAGATTTCGTCCGAGATGACGCAGAAGCCTCGGTCGAGCGCCAGGTCAGCGATGGCCTCGAGCTGCTCCCGCGTGTACATCGTCCCGGTGGGGTTGCTCGGGCTGTTGATGATGACGGCCCTGGTCTTGTCCGTCAGCTGTGCCGCAATGGCGTCGGCCGAGAGGGTGTAGTTGTCGGCCGCGGACGTCGAGACGGCGACCGGGACCCCGTCGGCGAGCTTCACCATCTCGGGGTAGCTGACCCAGTAGGGCGCGGCGAAGATCACCTCGTCGCCAGGATCGCAGATGGCTTGGAAGATGTTGTACAGCGCGTGCTTGCCGCCGCATGAGATCACGACCTGGTCGGCGCCGTAGGGTATGTCGTGCGTGCGCCGGTAGCGTGCGGCGACGGCCGCCTTCAGGTCTGGCGCGCCAGAGGCCGGCGTGTACTTCGTGTAGCCCGCATCGAGGGCGGCCTTGGCGGCTTCTTTGATGTTGTCCGGCGTGTCGAAGTCGGGCTCGCCGGCTCCGAAGCCTATGACGTCGTGCCCTTCGGCCTGCATCGCCTTGGCCTTGGCGCTTATCGCAAGCGTTGCGGACGGCGTGACTCCCTGTGCCTTGCGTGACAGCGACACCATCGTGGATGTCCTCTCCGACGTTAGCGCATGCGCTGCGGTTCCTGGGCCTCGACTGAACGGTAGTCGGCCGGCCGTGGGAAAGTCAACGCGCGCGGAGGGTCAGAAACGCGCGCATTGCGCGGCATCGCGCGGGTGGCTATGCTGCCGCCGGAAGACAGTCAGCAAGCGGGCTTCAGGAAGGGACACACGTATGGATCGCGTGCGCATTGGAGTCGCGGGGTGCGGCAGCGTGTCGCAGCGCGGGTTGCTCCCTCATCTGGCGCAGGACGACATCCGCGCGTGGTGCGAACTGGCGGCGGTGATGGACCCGGAGCCAGGTCGGGCCGAGGCGAGCGCCGCGAAGTTCGGGGCGCCGCGTCACTTCACGGATTACGCGGACATGCTCGCATCGGACATCGACGCCGTGGTGATCGCGTCGCCCATTGGGCTTCATCACGAGCAAGCGATGCAGGCGATCGAACACGGCAAGCACCTGCACCTCAACAAGACGATGACCACGACGAAGGCCGAAGCCGATGAGGTGATCTCGGCCGCGGCCAGCGCTGGCGTCACGGTGGTCGCGTCGCCCGGCCGCGGGCATCGGGCCGGCACGCGCCGCATCAAGGAGATCCTGGAGGCGGGCGACATCGGTCGCGTCTATTTCGCCGAGATAGGCACTGCGGGCTCCGGGCATGAGCACGAGGGGTTCAGACGGGGCGACGATGTCCTCTCCAACGTCGACCCGGCGTGGTACTACCGCAGGCCGGGCGGCGGGCCGATGTACGACATGGCCGTGTACGCGCTGCACACCATCACGGGCATCCTCGGGCCGGCGCTTCGGGTCACCGGCATGTCGGGCATCGGTCTCAAGGAACGGTCCTTCAAAGGTCAGGTTCTGCCGGTCGACATGGACGACAACACGCATCTGCTCCTCGACTTCGGTGGCAGCGTGTTCTGCATCCTCTTCGGGACCAACAGCCAGGGCGGCCCTCGGGGGTTCTCGTCGCCGTACATATCGGGGAGCGAGGGAGCCGTCGCCTACGAGGGGGGCGAGTTGGTGACCTGGGGAAGGAACGTCGAGGGCGGCAGACGCGGCGAGCGGCCGCGCGGGGCCATGCCGTTCGTCGTCGGCGAGCACAAGGACACCCCGGAGTCGCACGTGTATTCCGACATCATGCATATGGTCGACTGCGTCCTGAACGGGAAGCGCCCGGCCGTGAGCGCCGAACACGCACGCCACGTCATCGAGATCATCGAACTGGGTTACCGCGCGGCGGAAACGGGGCAGACACAGGAGATGGAAACGGACTTCGAGCTGCGGCCTCTCGACGTGCCAGACGTGGAGGCCCGAGGATGAAGACGTCCATACGCGCGCAACCGCGACACGCCCGAGGGAGCGACGAACACCCCCTGCGATGGGCGTTCGAGGAGGGCTCTCGGATCGGCTTCGACGGGCTTGAGCTGTGTATGCCTCCGGGCGGAGCCCGCGCCGGCCTGGCCGCGACGTGGACGCCGGAGCTGATCGAGTCCACGCGCGGCCTTTGCTCCGAATTCGGCATGTCCATCTTCTCGCTGTCCTCGGACTGGGCATGGCAGTACGCGGCGTTCTTCCCCGAGCTGAGCGGGTGGGAGCGCGGCGCGGAGCTCATCGCCGACGACGCGACGCTGGCCCGGTCGCTCGGGGCTCACACGATCCTGGTGCACTTCGGCACGAGTCGTGGGCCGTGGGACGATTGCCGGGCGGTCGTCGAGAAGATCGCGGCGGCCGCGGAGGAGACGGGCATCGTTCTGGGCTACGAGGCGAACATCTGGGAGCGGCTGGGGTACGGCGGCCTGGACTCTCTGTGCCGCATGGTCGACGAGGTGGGCAGCGACCACTTCGGCGTGTACCTGCACAACGCTTACCCGCGCGGCGGGTTGCCGCTGCACGAAGAAATCGACGTGGCGGGCGACCGGCTCGTGCAGGCGATGCACTCGTCCTCCCTCACCGGCGGCCGGGTGGAGATCGACTTCGCACGCGCGTTCGAGGCGATGGCCGCTAGATTCGCCGACGGGGCGTACACGTTCGAAGTGCCCTGGGGCGAGGCAGAGGCGAATCTGCGACACCTCGACCGTATGGTCGCCGACCACGGGTGACGCAGGGCCATCGCATGGGGTCGTCTGCAGTTTGGCTGCCCGCCGGGCGGCGCGTGTTGTCCTCGTCAACGGCAAGCTGGCGACGGCGTTGGGTCGGGATTACTCGCCTTCGTCTCGGAATGACAGCTGCCGGCGTTGGTTTCGGCCCGCGGGCGGGGATTTACGGCGCGTCCCCGTGCGTCATCAGATGGCCCTGACGGATCACGAGCCCGAATT
>NYZG01000054.1 GCA_002687025.1 Candidatus Poribacteria bacterium | reverse complement strand
AGGTGGACATCACGCCGGAGATGTTCGCGGAGCTCGCCGACGAGCCCACGCTGGTCGCCATTAAGGAGTCGTCGGAGAACGTACGCCGTATCACGGACCTGAAGAACATCGTCGGCGACCGGTACATCCTGTTCTGCGGCGTGGACGACCTTGCCCTCGAGGCCGCGCTGCTCGGGGCGGTCGGGTGGGTCGCCGGTCTCGTGAACGCCTTCCCCGCCGAGAACCAACGCGTGTGGGACCTCGCGATGGCGGGCCGCTGGGAAGAGGCGCGCGAGATATACCGCTGGTACACCCCGCTGCTCCACCTGGACACCGACGTCAAGCTTGTCCAATACATCAAGCTCGCGATGGCCGAGGCCGGGTTGGGGACGGAGACGACGCGCCCGCCGCGTCTGGCGCTCGTCGGCGAGGAGCGGGAACGGGTCGTCGGCATCATCCAGCACGCGATCGCGACTCGGCCCGCTCTCTGAATTCGGACGAGGCCACTGCTGGGGCGGTTGACACGCGAGCCGCGCGCACTCATTCTGGCGACGGCGGAGGCACGCGATGAAGCACATCGAGCTGACGACTGAACAGGAACGAGTCATTGAGGAGCGCATGCTCACCGGCGCGTACCGCAACGAGCGAGAGGTGATTGACGACGCTCTGGCAAGGCTCGTCGAAGACGAACTCGAGGGTGAGGTCGGCGTCGAGGCCGTCAGCGCGGCCATCGAGAGAGGGGCGGAAGAACTGCGCGCGGGCCGAGGCATTCCCGTCACGGACCGCGAGGAGTTCATCAGGGGCGTGATGAGCCGCGCGAAGAGCCGGAGCAAGACGGCAACCGCCAAGCGGCGCGGCGATGCCTCGCGTTAGCTTCGCGCCGTCGGCGCGGGCGGATCTGGACGACATCGCGCTTGGGGTCGAGGAAGACGCATCGGCCGCAGGCGAGGAGACCGTGCGGCGAATACTCGATGCCTGCGACAGACTGGCGGCCTTCCCGCGAATCGGTCGGCTCCGGCCCGTCTACGCTCCAGAGCTCCGTAGCTTCGTCCCGCCATCGACGCGGTACGTGATCTACTATTACCCGCTCGACGACGGAGTTGAGATCGTGCATGTCCTGCATGGACGGCGGGATGCCGCACGCGTCCTGCGCGATGAGGGACAGTGATCCCCGAACGGAAAGGCGCCAGAGTTGCAGATAACGCGCATCAAAGCGTACCAGGCCGATCTGCCCTTGCACGAAGGCTCGTACAGGTGGTCGGGCGGGAAGTCCGTGTCGGTGTTCGACAGCACCGTCGTCGAGATTAGGACGGACGAGGGCGTCGTCGGCTACGGCGAAGTCTGCCCCCTCGGGCCGTTCTACCTGGCGGCCTACGGCGAGGGCTGCCGCGCGGGCATCGGCGAACTCGCGCCCCACCTGATCGGCGAGGACCCCCTCGAACTGGACAAGCTGAACCGACTGATGGACGCCGCGATGAAGGGGCATCCGTACGTCAAGTCGGCCATCGATATGGCGTGTTGGGACATCGTCGGCAAGGTGTCCGGCCTGCCGGTGTGCACGCTGCTCGGAGGACGGCACGGTGACGACTTCGTCCTGTATCGCGCGATCTCGCAGGAATCGCCCGAAGCCATGGCGGGGCGCGTCGCCGGATATCGGGACGAGGGGTATCGGCGCTTCCAACTGAAGGTCGGCGGCGACCCGGACGTGGACATAGAGCGCATCCACGCCGTCGCGGAGCATATGCGGCCCGGCGACAAGCTCATCGCCGACGCGAACACAGGCTGGCTGATGCATGAGGCGGCACGCGTCGTGCGGGGCGTCCGCGACGTCGATGTGTACATCGAGCAGCCGTGTCCAACCTACGAGGAGTGCCTGTCCATTCGGCGGCGCACGGACCATCCGTTCGTGATGGATGAGGTGATCGACGGCATGGATTCCCTGCTGCGAGGACACGCCGACCTCGCGATGGATGTCGTGAACATCAAGATCAGTAAGTTCGGCGGCATCACGCGGGCGAGGCAAGCGCGCGATCTGTGCGTGTCCCTCGGGATCGCGATGACCATCGAGGACAGCTGGGGCGGGGATATCATCACGGCGGCCATCGCGCACCTGGCGCACAGCACGCCGACGGAGTTCCTGTTCACCGCGACCGACTTCAACAGCTACGTGACCGTCAGCATCGCCGATGGAGCGCCGCAGCGGGTGGATGGCCGCATGGCCGCGTCCGCCGCGCCCGGATTGGGCGTGGAGCCGAAGATGGACGTGCTGGGCGCGCCGGTCCTCGACGTCCGCTAGGCAGCGCCGATCAGAAGGAGGCGAGACCGATGCCCGCTACCGCGTTCGCGCTCGTTGGCGACCGATACCACAACTCGGACTACATACGCACCGCGCTCACGAAGACGCTCGTGCGGGGCGCGGGCGTGAGCATCGACTTTACCGACGAGGTGACGCTGCTCAACGCCGACACGCTCGCGAAGTACCGCATGCTGATCCTGTTCCGCGACGCGATGATCTGGGGCGACGGGTACGGCGAGGAGTCGGCGAGCGAGCCCCCCGTGCCTCAACAGCCGGTCACGATCGCCAACTGGATGTCCACCGGCCAAGGTCAAGCCGTCCGAGACTTCGTCCTGGGCGGCGGGGCGGCGATGCTGTGCCACAACGTCACGTACATCGCGAGCGACAACGCGCCGTTCCGCGAGACGCTTCGCGCGGCGACGCTCGGGCACCCGCCGGTCCGGCCGTACCGCGTGCGCGTCGAGAATGCGAACCACCCCATCACCCGGGATGTGGGCAGCTTCGTCGTCACGGACGAGCAGCACTACCTTACGTACGACGGAGACCCGGGCGATGTTCTCCTGCGTAGCGTGAACGAGGATGGTCTCGATTTCGGCGGACACGGCGCCGAGTGCGAGGCCGGGTGGGCGTTCGAGGACGGCGACGGGCGCGTGTGCTATCTGGCGCCCGGGCACACGATACCGGCTCTCTGGAACCCGGAATACGTGAAGGTCCAGCAGAACGCCGCGCGGTGGCTGCTGCGCGACATCTAGCTCAGCAGTCAGGGCGCGACGAAGGATTGGCGGAAGCGATCCGCGAGGCCCGCGATGTCACGCTCGAGCGCCTCACGTACGCGCTACGGGTCCACGGCGAGCGATCGCGAGGTCTCGTTCTACGGCGTCATCGCGCGGATGCTTTGAGCCGACCCCACGATGTCGCGAGCTTCCCGCGCGCCTGGACGGCGAGAAAGCCGTCGAAGCCGTCGGTCATCAGGTCCTGGATGTCGCCCTGCTCCAACGCCTCGTTGAACGCCGCCACCTCGTCGACGCGTCCCGTCAGGTCCCAGCCCGCGGCCTTCCACCGCGCCAGCCAGATGGCCCCGCCGTCGTTCGCGTTGGTGAGCGTGGGCTCGCCGACCGTCGACTCGTTCACCGCCTCGCCGGCGACGTAGAGGATGAGCGTCGAGCCGTCATGCGTAAGGGCGACGTGGACGTACTCGCCGGGGACATAGGCTCCGCCTCGGATGCCGTTTCCGATATCGTTGGCGCCGGTCACGATGCTGCCGTAGAAGTCGCTCCCACCCACCTGTATGGTGGGGTTGTGCCAGTCGCGCTCCATGATGCGCGTGTTCGCACCGTTCCCGGCCAGCACGACGTCCACCCACAGCATGTACGTGAAGCCCGCCACGTAGTCGTCCGTCGACGCGGTCGCCGGGAACGCCACGTGACTCGCGCCGTCGAATTCGACGGCGTCGCCCCGCACGCCTTCGCCCCACACGGCATCGACGAGCTCACCGTCGTTGCCGTTGCCGGAGGAGTCAGCCGCGGTGTCGCCGCTGCCTTCGTCGAACAGCCATATGCCGACCGCGCTCTCGGGGTCGACGCGTGCGAATGAGCATGTGGCGATTAGCGCCGCCAACGCAGAGATAACCGGTGTTCGCATCTGTCTCTCTTTCCGGTGGTTCCGTGTGCACGGTCGAAGGTCGTATGAGATTCCGCGGTCAACGACGCTCCTTCAGCGACGCCCCTTCAGCAACGCCCAACGTATAGCCAACCTGTCGCGCGCGTCGACGGCCTTGGGTTGCAGTCCGAGGTCCTCCTCGTCGAACTCGCCGGCGTACATGCGGACGTTGTCGATCCACATGACCGCCTCGGGATTCACGTTCGACCCCTTCGAAAACGAGAACAGAAAGATCATGTTGTCGTCGCCGAAGTCGGCGTCCCAGGTGTGATGCCGTACCGCCCATTCCGTGGTGATCGGGATGTTCTCGACCTGCCACATGCGCGACCATGGGTCGTGGTTCATGATGAAGTCGATCGTGATCGTGCGGTCCTCCTCAGCCTTGAGCCAGAAGTCGACCGTGTAAGTGTCGCCGTTTTCGATTTTGACAGGCGTCTGGGAGTCCAGCGTCAGGTCGTGCACGCCTCCTGCGCCCACGTTCAGGACTTCGCAACGCGCCGACTTGTCGCCGGAGATGGACTCCTCGTCGTCGATGGCGAAGTCGATCACGGCTGGCGCGCGGGCGGCGGGAACCCACTTCTGCTCGTCGTCCTCGAAGTCGCCGTTTAGGATGAGGTTGTCCACGGCTCGCGATGCGACCGGGAGCCACACGAGCGTCAGGGCGGCAATGACCGCAGAACACGCGTGCGATTTCGGCATGGACGGGACTCCTCATCGGTTGACGACACGGTAGCCGATCCGCGGGCCCCGAGCAAACGGACGGAGGGCATGTCGACAGGCGGCGTCCTAGAATATCCAGAACGTGTACGTGCGCTGCTGAATGATGACGCTCAGCGCGCTCCAGAAGCTGCCGACGGCGAACTCGCCCAGGATGAGCCCCAGGAAGAACGGCACGGCGCGACGGTGCGCCTTGATGCCTCCATACTTGAGCACCACCAGCTTCGCGGCGGACGCTACAACGAGACAGAACCAGATGTAGTCGATCCCGAAGTTCGTCGACAGCGCGTAACCCGCGGGGTGGAACGGCCAGTGCAGGAACCGCATCCGCATCACCATCAGAAAGAACGTGAACACGAAACCCACGGCCAGGAACAGGATGCGGACGCCGTCGGGGTCGGTGGGCGTGAGCATGCGCGTCTGCAGGCGGTTGAACGTCTCCCACGCGAAGCCGCTGCCCGGCGCGCCCGCGGCCTTGTAGCTCATGTGCAATAGCGACCCGAACGACGCCGGCACCGCCACGACGACGGCCAGCATCATCGCCATCAGCAGACGCCGGTTGTCCATGCCGACCCGCTCCGCCATCTTGTACCCCTCCAACTGCGTCGGCATCGGATGGTTGCGATAGGAGCGGTTGAAGAACCAGTACAGCGACATGACCGTCAGATTGCGAGACCCCAGCCGTCGCGTGCCGAACACGTCCACGAGGATGTGCGCGGCGTTCATGGGCGTGAGCTCGTGCGTCGGCGGGCCGAGCTCGGCACGCATACGCGTGATGGCCGTGGAGATCGCGAAGTACGTCAGGAAGAACAGCACCGCCGCCCATGCGGACATTCCCGCGCGCATCGAGAACGCGATCAGCAACCCAAAACCGACCGCCAAACCGGTCACCGCCGTCCGATACGGCAACGCCTCGCGTCGGTCGTCGTACGACTCGCCCGTCGCGCCTAACGCCGCGCGGAAAACATGGCGGAGATGCCTCCGCGTGGCCCAGAAGGTCAGGATCGCGAAGCCGATCCACGCCCCCGACGACTGCTCGTTGAGGTAAGGGAATCCCGGCAGGTTCCTCAACCCCATCGCGCTGCCGAGGACCTGCTGGCCCTTGCGGAACAGATAGAAGAACCAGATCGAGAAGGAGAGATCGACCGGGAGGAAGTAAGCCAGACCGATCGCGAACGGATAGAGCGGCAACGGGAGATAACCGACCGCATTCCAAGGCTTCGTCGTGAACATCCGTCCGATGTTCGACTGCGAGTACTTCACGGGGACGCTGGGAAGGTACGGCAGGTAGAAGCTGAGCCCGTTCAGGACGTCGATCCCGCCCGCCAGAAGAATCCCCGCCCATAGCAGACGGTTGCGGAAGAGGCCGCTGCTGCCCTCCTCGTCGGTGAGGGCTAGCGGCAACTGGATCATCGGGTAGCTGAGCTTCTCGTCCTCGGTCCACGCCTTGCGCACGAGCGTGTTGATGCACGCCATGACGAACAGCAGGACGAAGATGAACGCGCCCCACCAGAGCATCGGCCCCGTCCACGCGCGGATGTGATGGAGCGTGAGGAACGAACGGTCGCCCTCGTAGTAGGCGGCAAGGACCTGCGCATCGTCCACCGTCAGCCAGGACGGCAGGATCCGGTGAAACAGGCTCGCCCACTCGTTTTCCGGGGTCGCGTATTTGAACGCGTGCGTCACGGTGGGTACGAGTATCTGCAGCATGTCGTGCGAGGCGATGGTCGACGCGATGCCCAGCATCACGTAGATCGTGAGCAGCTCGCCCTGCGACAGGCCGCCGCGCGGCATCAGCCGGCGCCAAACGGCGTTGCATGCCATCACCACCAGCAGGCTGAACACGACGTTGTAGAAGATCGAGGCGCAGGTCGGGTGGCCGGAGTACCACACGACCTCGATCTGCATGATCCAGTAGCAGTTCAGGGGCGTGAGAAGCAGGGCGATCAGCACCGCGCGCGGCGTCACGCTACGGCGGGGAGGGTGTCGGTCCTTCATGTGGGCGGTACGTGGCCGGATATCGCGCGCGGCCGGCGCGTCGGTTGCGCGCGCGCCAAGACGTGACGTGGCATTGACTTCCTCATCCCGGCCGCCTCACAAGCGACGACGAACGACGAGCGGCCTCGCCCATACAGTAGCCGAGGACGTGAGAACCGGCAGGGCAGGCTACCGGCGAGGCGGAGTCATTCGGCTTCCAGCACGGCGATCTTCTGCTCCAGTTCCTCGAGGCGCTTCCGGTACTTGCGCTGGATGGGGAGGAAGCGGTCGGCGTACTCCGCGCGCAGCTTGTGGTTGATGGCCCCGGTCAGGGCGGGCCGCTCTCGATAGTTCTCGAACGCGGTTCTGTCGCGACTGACGTACGCCTTGCTGAACGAGTTCTCCGCCAGGAGTTCGCGCAGCGTGCTCTCGGCTAGTTCGGGGTCCTCGGACATCATGCGTTCGCACACGGCTTCGATGGCGGCGTCTCGGGCGGCTTCCAACTGGCCTTTCTCGCGCGTGAGAGTGTCCATGTCCTGGTTGACCACCTTGCGCTGCCGCGCTCGTTCGCGGGCGTCGTATTCCAGGTTGGTGTAGTCCTCGCGGATGGCCTCCAGTAGGAAGCCGACGGGGTTTCGCAGGGCGCCCTCGTCCTGCTTGCGCTGGAATAGGTCGATCTTCTCGCTCACGTAGCGGACGAAGTCCGTGCGATGAGCGCCCTTGCCGGGATTCACGTAGTCGAACCCCTGCTGGTATATCTTGGCGGCCTCTTCCTTGGGCAGGCCGGCCTCGATGAGGTCGGCCACCAACGGCGGCACTGTGGTCTCGTCAGGGAACAGCACGGGCTGTGTCTCGGCCTTCTCGGACAGCTCGACGGAGCACCAGATGCGGAACTTGAGAGCCACGACGCGTCGGCTTCTGCGCTCGTATTCCACGCGCACGCTCAGGTCGGTGACGTCGTTGATCTCCTCGACCGGCTCCTTGATGACACGCTGGTTGAGGCGCTTGAAGTCGCCGTAGGTGTCATCCTCGAGTCCCATCAGCCTGCGATACGTCGTCACGGGGATGTACGGTGTCTCGCCGTAGCTACGGGCGTCGAACAGGTAGTCGAGGCACAGCTCGTACAGGGCGAGGGCGTGCTTGCTGTTGAAGCGCTTCTGGATGCTAAGGCTGATCTTGGCGTACATGTTCGGGTTGTGCAGGCGTCGCCGTAGGACGGGGCTGTACGCGTAGGTGCAGAGGCCGTTCTCGATCTCGGCCTGTGCGAGCAGAGCGGTGACGCCCCAACGCTTGGTGCCGTCCTTGCGGAGGATATTCCACTCGACGGTGCATCCGGCCAGCGCCTTGAGCGCGTCCTTGAGGTAGCGTTCGTTCTTGCTCTGGAAGCCGAGCACCTCGACGAGGTGCTGTACCTTGATAGAGTGGACTTCGCGCGTGGCGAGATGATCGTACGCGTTGGCAAGCAGCACATTCCATGCTCTCCGCTGGAGCAGGGAGATGCTGTTCTCGATTTGGATGGCCGCGCTGTGCTTTATCGCAGTGCTGCGCGTGACAGCCGGCGTATGCTGCTCGACGACGCTCTTCAAGGCGTCGATACTCCTCGCATAGCGCCTGAACCCGAAGTGGTACAAGTATCGCGTACAGGTCTACGCGGGCCAAGGCCGTGTGTAGACCTGTCGGCATACGTCCATGACCGGCCGGGTACGGCGGCGGTCACGAAACGCGCCATGGCTGGACGCAAGGGGGTATTCGGGACGCGCGGAACAGGCGCCCGGCGCGCGAACCACGTCTGCGCGTGGGCCGTACCATGGGCCTACCTTGGTACGGCGGGGTTTACTGCGCGGACGTAGGTGTGATCTTCTCCTGGTCCCAGTGGATGCGTATCATGCCCGCCTGGTCCGGGAGGAAGCCATCAGGCAGTACCGTCTGATCGTCGTAGGTCGCCCCGGTCAAGTCGCAGGCGATCAGCGTGACGCCGGTGAGAACCGTGCCCTCCAGACAGGCGCCCGCGAGCGTGGCTCCCGTGAGGTCGGCGCTGGTGAGCACAGCGTCGCCGAATTGCGCTCCCTGCATGCGCGCGGCGCGCAGATCGGAGCCCGTCAGGTCCACCCGCCAGAGGTGAGCGCCCCGCAGGTCGGCCCCGTTCAGTTGGGCGTCGCGCATCGTGGCATCCATGAGCTGCGCCTCGCGCAGGTCCGCAAAGGAAAGCCTGGCGTCATCCAGGTCCGCTCCCCTCAGGTACGTGTCCCGTAGCTCAACGAACTCAGCGACTGCGTCGGCTCTGATCGTATGCTCGCTGACTGCCATCGGCCGCTCCCTCACCTGCGTCGGCTGGAGAACGTGGTCACCACGCACTACGCGTACGGCGATTCCCTCTGACTATATCATACGGTTATTCTGCGGCAGGCGCAATAATACCGGACATACACCTGCGCCGCCCGTAGGCGTATTACCACTAGCCTGGCGTAAGGGGAATCTGGCGGCGGCGCGCGCGCCTGCTGTTGGCCGGTCCGCGCGAGGGCTGCAACCCTTGTGGTAACGCATGTAGACGGGGGCCGATCGTGGGCGCCCTACGCCGGGGCGACATTGGCGCGGACGGGTACGGCCCTTCGGACGCCCGCCGGCGATGACGAATGTCAGGGGAATCACCGTACGAGGAGCAGTCCTCGGCTTCCGGGGCCCGACGCTGCGGCCGCGTGCGGGCAGGTCGCCGCGCGGACCTTACCAGTTGCCGTACGAGCCGTCGTCGCGCATGAGACCATGCGGCGGAGTCGGCGCCGGGGCCTCGCTCTCAAGCGCCTCCTCGACGAACTCCACCCCCAACCCGGGCGCGTCCGGCACGAGCAGGTAGCCGTCCGCGAACGGCGACTGCACGGGGAACGCCTCGGTGAAGGAGGACATGGGCGCGCGTGGCAGTTCCTGCACGCCCACCAAGGGCGAGGCGAGACACAAGTGTAGGCACGCCGCCGTAGACACGGGCCCGAGCGGGTTGTGCGGCGCGAGGTGAATGTAGTGCGTCTCGCACATGGCCGCGATCTTTCGCGCCTCGGTAAGGCCGCCCGCGATGCACACGTCCACACGGCAGTAGTCCATCAGGTCGTCTTCGATTGCCTCGCGGAAGGTCCACTTGCTGTCGAACTGCTCGCCGATCGCCAGCGGCACGGACGTCTGCTGCCGCACGAGCCGCAGACTGGAGATGTTCTCCGACCGTAGCGGGTCCTCGATGAAGAACGGGCGGTACTGCTCGACACCCTTGCAGAACTGTATGCTCGCCGGGGGATCGAGTCGCGTGTGCACATCGATGAGTATCTCGATCTCGTCTCCCAACGCCTCCCGCACCGCGCGGACCTTAGAGACGCCGTCGTGCACCCCGCGGGCCGGCTCCAGACGAGAGCCGCCGCCCCCGCCACTCAACGGGTCGTTGATCGACCATCGGAGGAAACGCCAGCCAGCGTCCTGCGCGCGACGGCAGTTGTCGACGAGGTCGGCCGGCGTCCGGCCGCCGGTATGCGGGTAGCAGACGACCTTGTCGCGCGTGCGTCCTCCGAGCAGTTCGTACACCGGCACGCCGAGAGCCTTGCCCTTGATGTCCCACAGCGCGATGTCCACGGCGCTGACGGAGGCGGACTGCACCACGCCTCCCGGGAAGAAGCCCCCGCGGAACATCACCTGCCATAGGTGCTCGATGCGGAAGGGGTCCTCGCCGATGAGGGCCTCCTCGAACCATCGCACCACTTCGGCCATCGCGCGGGCGCGTCGCTTCAAGCCGCCCTCGCCTAGACCGTAGATGCCGGCGTCCGTCTCGACCTTGACGAAAAAGTGACCGGAAGGCGCGACGAACGACTTCACGGCGGTGATCTTCATGCGCGCGTCCTCCTGTGTGATCCGGAGGGTCAGCCGTCTTTGCGGTACAGCCGGCCGCCGTGACGAATCCAGCGTATCGAGCCGTCGCCATCGCGTATCACGTCCATCGTCCTCGCCTTTGCGCTGCCATCAGTGATGAGTAGCGTGTCCGGGCCGCACGGCGTCACCGAGAACGGCTGGTACGGCTCGGTCGGTGGCTTGTCCTTGTCCGGGAACCCCCAGTGGGATGTCACGACCGCGACCAGCCGCGCGCCAACCATACCAAGCTCCATGGTGGCGGGTTCACGCCGGTACGTGCCGGCGAAGGCCGCCAGTTCGTCAGGCGTGGACTCGATCGCCTCAGCTTTTGGCGCGGAAATGCCGAGGAACGTCTCCAGCGCGAACTCGTGCACCTTCCCGATCGGCGCCGGGGAGTTCACCTGCGAGGCGAGGACGAACCCGCGTTGGGGAGCCACCGACAGGAACGCGTGCTGGCCGTTCGTGCCCCCGCTGTGCTCGACGAGCGTGACGCCCTCGACTTTACGGATGTGCCATGCGATCCCGCACGACGCGCGGTCGCGCACCACGATCTGTGGCGTGCGCATGAGCGCCATGCTCTTGGGCGTCAAGATGCGCTCACCATCCTCCGTCGTGCCGTCCCCGAGCGCGAACCGCCCGTACTGCAGCAGGTCGTCGATGCTGCACGCCACGCCGCCCGCGGGCCACGCCGCTCGGGGTAGATCCCACCGGCGCGCCACCTTCGGCCCGTCGTCCCCGGCCGTGTGACCCGACGCGAACCGATGCGTCATCACGTCGAGCGGAGCCATGTAGGCGCGCTCCATGCCGATGGGGTCAAGGACCAACTCGCGCGCAACGGTCTCGAACGCGTTTCCCGTCACGATCTCGACGATTCGCCCGGCGAGATAGAATCCGGCGTTGTTGTAGGAGTACACCTCGCCAAGAGGGGCCAACTGCTCCAGGTCCGCCATCTGCTCGACGTAACGGCGGCTCGCGTCCTCGCCCTGGCCCGTGTCCGCGAAGAAGTCCCCGGTCCATCCCGCTGTGTGGGTAAGCAGGCTCCGAAGCGTCCCGCGCTGGGACGCCTCCTCGTCGCGCACTCGGAACTCCGGCAGGTACGTGCGGACGGTTGCGTCTAGATCGAGTTTGCCCTGCTCCACCAGACGCATCATGACCGTCGCGGTGACGGTCTTGGTGATGGAGCCGATCTGGAACAGCGTGTCCGTAGTCACGTCCAGCGGGTGTTCGACGTTGGTGACGCCGAATCCCGTGGAGGACGCCTCGCCGTCGGCGACTACGCCGATGGCGCCGCCGACCGCGTCCCTGGAAAGAGAGAGGCGTTCGACGCGCTCGCGCAGGTCGTCCCATCTTGTCTGCGTGTTGGGCGCCATGCAGGTGGCTCCGATGGCGAGGATGGACGTCAGCGGGTGACGGTGAACGCGCACACACCATGGCTTACCGGCGTGCGAGAGGCGAGCACGATGCGCGCCAGCCGATCGCCCCAGATGCCCGCGAGCCGGCCGTCTGCTATCGCCACTTCCTCGATCGTGGCGTCCAGCGTGTTCGCATCGTAGAGCAGCCTAGCCACGCCGGACACTCGTCCATCGGCCAGTGGCTCCTCGCCGAGTTCTATGACGCCCGGCGCCCCGAGGGTCGGGCGGCACGCGGTGAGCAGGCTCCACGTTAGCGAGTCGGGGTCGCCGCTCAGCTCGTACTCATCCTCGACCGATACGCGCTCTCCGCGTTCGAGCCGAATGTCGCGATACCAACCGTCGATGCCCGCGTCGTCCGGGTAGGCTCCGGCGATGTTCATCGACACGCCCGCCGAACCCCCTTCGCAGGTGTACACGGCATCGGCCGACGCGAACTGGCCGCCCGCGGTCTGCTCGACGTCGTTCACCGACGGCAGGTTGTGGTACTGCGACCGCATCGTCCAGATTTCGTAGCGGCGTGAACCGAATGTCTTGCTCGTGTACGCCTCGACGCCGGCGTCAACGAGAACCGGCTTGCCGTCGATGTACACGACGAAGTTACCGACGTCGTTGTGGTTGTGGCTCTCGGCGTTGTGGCCGCCCTTGGCAGCGAGGAAGAACCCGTCGGACGAGCCCTCGGCATCGCGGGCCACCATCACCTCGATCTCGTTCAGCCAGACGTCGCGGGGCAGTGGCGGAGACGCGTCCGTCTCGGGCAGGCCTTCGGCGCCGAACAAGCCCTGCAACTGCTTGCCCAGCGCGCCGGAGAACCCTCGCTCCGCAACGCCCTGGTCCGCCGCGGCCCACGCGCCTAGACGCATCATGCGCTCATCCGCGATGCGGGCTCCGTAGCAGTACACGGTTGCCGGCGATGGGCTCACGAGGGCGGGCGCGTCCGCGAAGTTGACGAAGTAACGCCCCGCGATCTGGACGCGGTAGATGAAGCGGCCGATGTCCGCGATGTGCTTGTCGCCGAACACGTCCACGGCGCCGTTCGTGGCACTGTGCAGGAGCTCCAGGCAGACGTACATGGCGGCGCCCGCGGCTCCCCAGTAGCTGGGTCCCTCGTCGCAGCCGCCGTCGCGTGGGTAGGGGTCGATGAAGTTGTCCAGGGAACGCATCGCCTTCGCCACGAGCGCGACGCGCCGTTCGCCATCCGCTTCACAGAGGAGGGCGGAGGCGATCCAGTTCGACGCGATCCACGGGTTCCAGTTGTTCACCCGCTGGCCGCCGAAGCCCATCCAGCCGAAGTCTTCCCGTTCGAGCAGCGGCGTGAGGATGCGTCGGTCGATCTCCGTCGTCATACGGGCCGGAATCAGCGGCGACACCTCCGCCAGCTCGTCTCCGAGCAGGTAGGCGACCCACGCCAGCAGCGCGGATGTCTCGGCGGCGAACAGGTCCACCGTCGGCTCGGAGACGTCCGGCAGTCCCGAGCCCGCCTTCTGCACGCCGATGTGCGCCGAGACGCCCCAGTACGACTCCTCGCAGATCGCCCAGATGCCGTTCGCGATGTCGTCCATAAACCGGCCGGCGCCCTCCGTGCACTCGGCGAGGACCAACGCGACGAGGGCGCTGCGTCGGCCGAAGCTGACGCGCTGCATACGGTTCCTGTCGCCGTCACGCACGTAATCGAGGAAGCGTGTCGCGAGAACCGTCGGCCAGTCGTGGTCGATGTACCGTTCGCCGTCGGCGACGTGTCGCGCGCGGATCGCGTCGGGCAGTCGCTCCCACGCGTCACGTTCGCGGGCGCCTGGGTAGGGCCTCCACTCCTCGCGCGCGACAAGCAGCTCGCCTAGTCGTTCTTCGGGATAGTTCTGTGACAGCATGTCGGCTCTCCGTACGCCGGGAGTTGATGTCAGCGCGGTTGATGGGAGGACAATGCACGCACACGGGTAGACGCTGCAACCGTAGCCGGCCATAGGGCGTTCGCCGCTCAACGGGCCAGCGCCTCGGGCGCACGTGCGCTGCTCAGGGGCCGCAGTGGTCGCACTCGTCAGCCGGCGAACGCGCGCAGAATGAGCTGCAGCCCGACCACCCCCACGGCGACGGCCAGCATCCTGAGCAACATCCTCCCCCGAAGACGCCGCGACAGCCGCGCGCCGATCTGCGCGCCGACAACGGCGCCGACCAGGAGCATCGCCGCCTCGTCGACGTATCCTCGGAGCGAGCCGATCGACAGACGGAGCGCTACGCCACTGAGCGCGTAGATCATCACCATGAGCTGAGAAGTCGCGGTAGCCACCTTCGGCGGGAAGTTCAGCCAGCGCACGAACGAAGGCACGAGGATGATCCCGCCGCCGACGCCCAACAGCGAGCCCGCGAAGCCCACGGCCGCGCTGATGCCAACGCCCAACCGACGGCTGTAGGCGTATTCGTACGAGATCCCGTCCGCGTCGGTGAGCTTCCGTGGGTGGTCGCGCATCGTCCTCGGCGCCGCGGCGTCGCGGGTCGCGCGCTGAGACACCCAGATCCAGACGGCCGCGGCGCTGAGAAACGCGCCGAACACGCCGTGAAACACGGCCTTGGGTATGAAGTGAGACGCGTAGGTTCCGAGCGTCGCGCCGGGCAACGCCGCAGCGGCGAACAGCAGCGCCGAGTAGTAGTCCGTCCGCCGAAGGCGCGCGTACGCGATCGACCCGGACATGCTGGCGCCCAGGACGACCGTCAGCGAGATGCCGGTCACAACGGCGGGCGGGTAGTCGTAAAGGTAGATCAGGAGCGGGATGAGCAGGAAGCCACCACCGACGCCGATGAGCGTGCCGAGCGCTCCGATGGCGACGCCGGCCGGAATGAGGAGCCACTGCATGAAAGGCGACGCCAGGTTCACGTGGGGTGACAGTAGGACGCGTCGAGTAGCGTATTCGGAATAGGTGTAGCCTCGCATCTTGTCGGTCCGCGACGGGGACGCGCCCGGCAGGCGCGGCAGGTCTCTGGTCGTGGGATTCGGATCGGCCCTTCCCTGACCCCTCGCGCCCATCTATGCTGACGAGGACGGCGCTCATCCACTCGCAACCAGATCACCGGGGCCGCGCACGTGTGTGACCAACCGTCCCTACAGGCAGGCGCCGTCTTCCGAGAGTACGGCTGGCGGCCCGACGGCAAGTGGCAGCGCGTCACCGGCCCCGATGTCGTGGACGAGCGCGCCCGGGCCTTTCTGCCCAACGCCACCAACGCGGTCGACATAGCCGACCTCGACGGCGCGACGCAGATCGAGGCCGAAATCGAGATGCTGCTCTGTCACGGCGGCACAGGGGTCAAGAGCATCCGTGTGAACGGCGGGCAATGGCACGTGATCCCAGAGCCGCTGGCGATTCCAGGAGACACCGGATCCGGCGGTCACGCGGGGGAGTACCAGTACATGCGGTACCCGCGCGTAGAGCTTCCGTTGGCGGATTTCCACGCCGGCGCCAACGTGTTCGAGTTCACGTGCGGCGCGGGCACGGCGTTGGGCGGCTGGTGGCCGCAGTGGCTCGTTTACGGCGCGGTGTTCCGCGTCCATTACGCCCCGGACAGGCCGCACACGACGGGCCGAGTCGTCTCGCCGGCGCCCGGAAGC
Source organism: Candidatus Poribacteria bacterium (assembly GCA_002687025.1). Lineage (GTDB taxonomy): Bacteria > Poribacteria > WGA-4E. The sequence continues at coordinate 18,003 of NYZG01000054.1, read as the reverse complement.
TCAATCGGGCCGGGCGCGCGGTTCGAAGCTGAATCAGACGCGACGTCCGTCGCACGCGTGGACTTCATTGCGCGCTTCGAGGACCTCGACCGCGCGGGCGAAGGGACGTACTACGCGTGGCATCGCCACCACCTATACGGGTCTCTCAGGGGACATGTCGGAACCGCCGACGGGGCGCCATACGCCGTCGTCTGGGACAGCGACTGGGTTCCCACTCAGGACCGGCAGATCGAGGCGTTCGCGCGCATCGTGGACGACACGGGGATGCAGTACGTCACACCGGCGGCCGACGGATTGGGCTTCACGCGACCGGATCGGGTGCACATGTACACCCCCTACGATGTCCCCGCACTCTGGTCCACACGCGCCGGGAAGCGGCACGCATGCAAGGTGCATGTGCCCCACGACCTGTCCCACGCAGCGGAGGCCCGTATGGTGATGACGACGTGGAACGGGCTAGGCGCGGACGAGATCGGCATCAACGGCCACAGGATCGTCGACCGTATCGGCAAGGACCACGACCTGAGCCACGACGCGATCGCCGTACCCGTCGCGCTCATCCGAGAGGGCGTGAACACACTGTACACCTCCAGCGAGACGCTGCACCACGGGATAGAGGTGCAGTGGCCGGGTATCTCGCTCCTCGTCCGCTATTCGGCGTAGCCGCGGCAGCGTCGCCTCGTGCAGGACGCGCCTGGGCGGCCGGGCTACTCGGGCGGCCGCAACACGCGCTCGCGCTCTTCGCTGCCGGGCGGAGGGAGGGAGACGAACGTCTCCGGTATCGCCACGTTCCGCTGTATGTCGAAGAACTGCACGGAAGTCTCCGCGCTCAATTCCTCCTCGCCGTCCACTTTCATGTACATGTAGGACCGGCCGCCGACCGGCATCCAAATCCCCGACTCGTGAAGCTCGATCTCCGCCCGAGTGACCGTCCGAGTGCCGGGGCCTTCCTTGAGGATCTCCAGGGGCAGGTAGCCGCGCTCCGCGTTGATGAGCAGCTCAATCGTGTCGGTCTCGTCCGGCGCGCCGCCGGGGTGAGGCCGCACCGCTCGTATGCGGTAACAGGCCTCGCCCTCGACCACCTCGTCTGCGATGGCGACAGATAGAAGGGCGCCGGTTTCACCCGCGAGGAACCCCGCGATGGGCGTCCCGATGAAGCTCGACCAACGCTTAAGCCGGAACTCCTCGGCGCGGAACCGACCGCCGCGGCCTATGGTGTGGGTCACAGTACCCGCTGATGTGTAATTGGTCTCGACGGCGTGCTCGTCGTTAGTGATCGCGCTGCGTCGCGTCTCGGTCCACGATGGGGAATCCCCGGCATAGAATCCTTCCGTCCACTCGGCAGCCTGCACATGCCCGTCTTCCCAGAATGCGCCACGGGTCGCCTCCTCCCTTCGCCCGGTCGACGGATCGTCAATCTCCGCGCGGAGGCCGTCAAGGTATTGGGGCGGCAGCTTCACGCCGCGACTCATGCTTTCCTCGGCCATCAGCAGGATGCTCCGTGCACGCAATCGCGACGGGTGGTACACCTTGCGCATCGTGAACGACGCCGAATAACTGTTCAGCGCCGCTTCATACTCCCGTGCCCCTTCGCTGATCGCGGCCAGCGTCTTCGCGGCGTCCTGCGGCACGGTCGTGTCCGCGGCGACGACGGTCGCGGCTGCAATCGTCGCAGCGATGGCGTCGTCCTGGCCGTCGGGAGCCCCGAATGTGTCGCGGTAGCCGTTCAGACCCACTCCGGCGATGAACACGGCGCTGGCCACTGCAATGATCGATAGCATCGTCCGGGATCCTCCCATGGTTGCCGGCGTTTGGCCGAAGGCTCGGGGTCGCGCCACGACGAACAGAGCGAGGGCCGACGCCGCGCCCTGAGCGAGCGCCCTGCGGACACGCCGCTTCGCGCGGTGTACCCGTGTCGTCATGGCGGCATAGGAGAGGCCGGCTTCGGTCTGCAGGTCCGCGTAGCTCGCCTCGTCGGCGTACCGCGCGATGAGTAGGCGCCGCTCCGTGTCGTCAAGCGCATCGAGAGCGTGAAGAAGCGCGTCCCATCGTTCCACCGTCTGCATGGACTCCAAGGCGGACGGTTCGCCCGACGGCGCATCCGGGAGGAAACCCACGGGCGTCGGCTCCAGGCGCCGTCCCAACTCACGGGCGGCGTTTCGAGCGATGATCGCCACCCACTGCGGCAGCTTTGCCGGATCGCGTAGCGCGTCTCGGTTTGCCCACGCGCGCAGGAGTACCTCCTGGACGAGGTCGTCGACATCGTACCGGTCGCGCGGGCGCATGGCCCGACCGATGGCCGCGATGGTGTCGACCTGCCCCAACAGGCGTCGCTCGAATTCGCCGCGATCGGCCATGGCGCCCATTACTCCCCTTCAGGTCGGTCTTCCGGCATGGAGATGCGCGAGGCCGTCGGATTTTGCAGGAATCTGCCCGATTGTCCTCAGCCCGTGGTCGGCCTGCACATGATAGTCCCGGCCCGCACGCGCATGGAATCCTGGCCCGAGCGGAATACGAGCGCGCCGGAGGCCCGGCACCATGCTGCGGCGCCCCGCCCGTCGCGGCGTTGCCCGAGACCACCGACGGGCATATCGTTGTCCACGAGGCGGCGCAGAAGCACGACGTCGGTGAATGCCACGAATCGCGCGCCAAGGGAGGATATAGGAGACATGACGCACGAGCAGAAGTTCCTCTTCGACCTAAAGGGTTATGTGCTGAAGCCCGGCGTTCTGGCGCCCGACCTCGTGGGTGAGCTGAAGGAGTACTGCCAGAAGCTCCGCAGGGATCGAGATTCCCTGCCGCCGCACGAACGAGCGTTGCCTGGGGGACCGGCCGCGGAGCTCATCGATCACCCCGAGGTGATGGACATCGTCAGCGACGTGCTGGAGCATCGGCGCGAACGCGTGCGGCTGGAGAGCGCGTTCTTCTCCCACCGCACACTCAACGACGACGCGAAGGTCTTCCCGCACGGAGGCGTCAGGACGGTCTACCCGAACTACAACTACAACTACCACGACGGGCAGATCTACTCGGGCATGTTGCGCGTCGTGTTCGAGCTGGAGCCGGTGAGGGAGTGGCAGGGCGGCACGGTGTTCATGGCGGGATCGCACAAGGCGAACACGTGGCCCGTGCCGGAAGGCCTCGACGAGCTACGGCCTCCGTACTACGAGACGTATAGCTGTCCGCCCGGGTCGATACTCGCCTTCGCGGAGGCGTGTCGCCACTCGCGCGCGCCATGGACGAACGAGGACAACGACCGTCTCGCGATCTTCTACGCATACAACCACGTCTGCGTGCGGCATCACCATCCGAACTCCATCTCTCAGGAGGTGGTGGATGGCCTCCCCAAGGACAAGCAGTCGTTCTTCCACGAGGTGTACCACCCGCAGTTCGACAGCAGAAACGTCTGAGGATTCACGCGCTGTCCGCGGCCCACAGCTACCGAGACGGAGAAACCCCGTGTGCACGATTCCCGTGATCCTGATGACCGCGATGGTCGCGAGCGCCGTCGCACAAGAGACGATTCCGCTTGCCGAAGCGCTCGTGCTGCCGTCGCCCGGGAGGGGAGGCCGGTCGCCGCTGCACACGGACGCGGTCGAGGCGCTGATCGTCTCGGGCGCGTGGACGACGCCATCCGAAGGCGACACGGTCACTCATCCCGACGGGTCCACCCTCACGTGGTCTGCCGCGTTGGCGAACGACGAGGGGTGGTTCCGCGGCGGCGAGTTCCGGGGTGGGTACGCAGTCGTCACCGTCGAACGCGAGGCGGACACGGTGATGCTCCTGGAGGCGCAGGGACACTCCGCGGTGTACGTCAACGGGCGTCTCTATCCCGGCAACCCTTACAGGTACGGCTACTGGCGACTGCCCGTGCTGTTGCGCGCAGGCGCGAACGAGCTGCTGTTCCAGTCGCGGCGCGGCGGGTTCTGGGCGCGCCTCGTGACCCCGCGGGCGCCGGTGATGCTTAACGTCGACGACGCGACGCTGCCCGACCTCGTCGTGGCCGAGGACGCGGATACTGTCGGGGCGGTCATCGTCATCAACGCGTCCGGCCGTCCTCTTGTCGATGCCCTTCTCACAGTCAGAGTTGGCGATGGCGCTGCGGTAGACGTGCCGGCCCCGCCGGTACCGGCCATGAGCGCGCGCAAGGTCGCGTTCCCGATACGCGTGCCCAGCATCGCGGAGGGAGACGCCCTGCCCGTGACGCTGCAGGTAGCCGATGGACATGGGAACATCGACGAGGCGGAGGCGTCCCTGCGTGTTCGGCAGCCACACGAGAGCCGGAAGCGCACATTCGTGAGCGAAATCGACGGGAGCGTCCAATACTACGCCGCGCAGCCGGCGCGACCGGTCGCGGACGCTGCTCCCGCACTATTTCTTACGCTTCACGGCGCGGGCGTCGAAGCCATCGGCCAGGCGGACGCGTACTCGAGCAAGACGTGGGGGCACATCGTCGCGCCGACCAACCGAAGGCCGTACGGATTCGACTGGGAAGACTGGGGTCGCGACGACGCGCTGGAAGTGCTCGACATCGCGCAGCGAACGCTAGGCACGGACCCAACACGCACGTACCTGACCGGTCACTCGATGGGCGGCCACGGCGCTTGGCACGTCGCGGTGACGTATCCCGACCGATTCGCGGCCGTCGGCCCCAGCGCGGGGTGGGTCAGCTTTCGGTCGTACGCACGGCGGGGCGCCGAGGAGGAGGAACCCGGCCCAATGGACGCGCTCCTGCGGCGCGCCGGTAGCCCCAGCGACACGCTCTCGCTCGTGAAGAACCTCGACCCCCTGGGCGTCTACATCCTCCACGGCGCGGACGACGACAACGTCGGCCCCGAGCAGGCGCGCACGATGGTGGCGGCGCTGGAGCCGTTTCACCGGGCGTTCACGTATCATGAGCAGCCCGATGCCGGACATTGGTGGGGAAGCGACGACGAGCCCGGCGCCGACTGCGTCGACTGGGCGCCGATGTTCGACCTGTTCGCCAGGTCGGTGCGGCCGCGAGCCGACGCCGTGCGTGACGTGCGATTCACGACGGCGAACCCGTCGGTGTCGGCGTCGGCGCACTGGGTCGCCATCGAGGCGCAACGCGAGATGGGTCGTCCGGCCTCAGTGGACATACGCCACGATCCCCATCGCCGCGCGTTCGTGGGCACGACGGTCAACGTCGCGCGGATGCGCCTCGACACGCGCCACGTGATGCCCGGCGACGCGATCACCGTAGAGCTCGACGGTCAACGACTTGCCCCGATTCCCCGGAATGACTCCAGGGCGATATGGCTCGCGCGCGCAGATGACGCGTGGGTCCAGATGGGCGTCCCAGACGCCGTCCTAAAAGGCCCGCGCCGATATGGGCCGTTCAAGCAGGCGTTCCGTCGCCGGATGGCGTTCGTGTACGGCACGACCGGCTCGGACGCGGAGAACGACTGGTCCTACGCGAAGGCCCGCCACGACGCGGAGGCGTTCTGGTACCGTGGGAACGGGTCGGTCGACGTGGTGTCGGACGAAGCGCTGACGGATCGGATGGTCGCGCGACGGAACATCATTCTGTACGGCTCCGCGGACACGAACGGCGCGTGGGATCGGCTGCTCGCGGACAGCCCTGTCGTCGTACGGCGCGGCAGCATCACCGTGGGCGATCGAGAGGCCGCCGGCGACGATCTCGCCGCGCTGTTCCTCCGTCCTGTGCCAGGCACGGAGGACGGCCTCGTCGGCGTGGTGACGGGCACGGGGCTCTCGGGCATGCGGCTGACCGAACGCCTGCCGTACTTCGTGTCGGGCGTTGCGTACCCGGACGTGATCGTCCTGGGGCCGGAGTTCCTGGCCGCGGGTTCGGACGGCGTGCGCGTCGCTGGCTTCTTCGGCGGGGACTGGAGTGTCGAAGCCGGGGAGTTCGTGTGGTCGCCCGTGCGGTCGAAGGCGGACCTACCGTAAGCAGGGCCCCGGCCGCTGGGGCGCGGAGACTCGTCGGCGTACGCTCCGCGTTCCACGCGCTCCGGGGTAGCGTGTCCACAGGCTAACAATAGGGCGTCGCCCAGTCGTTCGCGATACGCCTGCCCGCCCAACCCCGAGGACGCCCGTATGCAGTTTCTTGCGCCGTTGCTGCCCATGCTCGCTTCCGCCGTGCCGTTTGTCGCGCCGGACGCGCCCGGGTCGCACATCTCGCTGGCCGAGGCGGATGTCGTTCCCGCCGTGGCGTGGACGGACGAGGAGCCCATCGTCGGCACGTACTTCTTCTACTGGTACGACCGCGAGTCGACGGCGCACTTCCTCAATGGCGACGGCTCCGACGCGCTCGTCGACCACCCGACGAATCCAGACGGCTACTCGTGGAAGAGCGCCGATTGGTGGGAACGCGAGCTTCGCGATGTCCTCGACGCGAGCATCGACTTCATCGCACCAGTGTATTGGGGCGTGCCAGGGCAGTATGAGTCGGGTCACTTCCACTGGAGCTTCGAGGGCCTGCCGCCTCTGGTCGAGGCGTGGGAGCGCCTGAGCGCCGCGGGCGAGTTGCCACCACAGGTTGCGCTGTTCTACGACACGAGCACGCTGCGGCATAGCGGCGAGGGCCGCCACATCGATCTGACCACTCCCGACGGCAAGGACTGGTTCTACACCACGATCCGCGACTTCTTCAGCCTGATCCCACCGAAGATGTGGGCGATGCGCGGAGGCGGGCCGATCGTGTTCCTGTATTCGGCCGCGTTCGCGAAGGCGCAGGATCCGTCGATCTTCGGCTATCTCGACGAGCGCTTCCGCGGCGACTTCGCCTGCGCGCCGTATGTCGTGCGCGAGGTGTCGTGGCAGGGCGAGACGGACGCGGTCTACGCGTGGGGTGGCGCCCTTGGGTTGAAGCCGTACAGCGTGGCGGCCCTGGGGCCCGGATACGACCATCACGCCGTGCCAGGCCGCGACCCTCTCGTCGTCGAGAGGCGCGGGGGAGACTTCTATCGCGAGAGCTGGGACACGCTCCTCGGCTTCCATCCCGACCGCCGCGCGCGGATCGCGATGGTCGAGACGTGGAACGAACTGCACGAGGGCACGGACATCTGCGATACGGTCGAGTTCGGGCGGCAGTACATCGACATGACGGCCGAATACGCCACGCGATTCCGCGCGGGAGAGCACATCGCGCATGCGGGCTCGTACGCCGACGCGGAGCAGGTTGAGGTCTCTCTCACGCGCGAGCCCGAGGAGGCAGGCCTCCGTCTCCTGAGCGGCGGGGACGGCGCCATGGAGGCGGTCGTGCTGGACGGCGTCGAGTGCTGGGAGACGCGACCCAACGCTCACGGCCCCGCGCGCTACGCATACTTCGACGTGGACGAGAGCTTCCTGTTCGACGAGGCGGGGGTGAGCGTCCGCGTCGACGTCACGTATCGCGACTCCGGCTGCGACACGTTCGAGGTCCACTACGACGCCTCGGATCCGAGCGCGTCCGTCCGCGAAGGGGCGTTCGCTCACGGTGGCAGCGTGTCGGTCGGGGGAACCGGAGAGTGGAAGACGGCGACGTTCGAGCTCGCCGGGTGTCGCTTCGCGAATCGCGCGAATGGGGCCGACTTCCGCCTGGCCGCCCTGGGGGTCGAGCCTCGCCTCGCGGTGTCACGGATCGTCGTGCGCCGCACCGGCCGGTAGCGGCGCGCAAGCGGCACAGATCACACGTACAGCACGCCGATGCCCGCGGAGAACTGATCCGGGTCGTGAATGATCTCGGTGTGTCGGTAGTCGTCGCGTATCTCGCGCCAGAAGCGCCATACTCCCATCGGTTGCGCCGTCTCGGGAGGGGGCGGCTGGATGTCGTGGAAGAGGATCATGCCACCCTCGCGCACCAGGGATCGGTAGTTGGCGAAGTCCTTACTTACGCCTTCGTAGGAGTGGTCTCCGTCGATGAGCATCATGTCTACGGGGACGCCTTCGGTCGCGGCGCGGACGCGCTCGACGACGTCGGGGTGCTGAGAGTCGCCGAGGATGCATGTCAGCCGCTGCCGCGCGCCGCAGAAGTTGCGGAAATGCGACTCGTGCTCGCGCGTGTACCCGCCACCACCGATTCCGCCGGGCAGATCGACGCTGACGAGATGCGCTTCGGGATGCGCCACCTGTGCCCAGCCGAAGAGCGTGCCGCCGAACGCGGTGCCAATCTCCACGACCACACGGGGCTCGATCTGCTTCACGCATTCGAGCGCGGCCACGAACTCCTCGCGGACCTGGATGGCGACGTACATCTCTGACGCAGCGGCCACGGCCTCGGTGTCTACCGGCTCGTCGGCGTCCGCGGTCACGAGCAGTCCGCGTTCGATAAGTCCCAGGATCGCGCCGGCAACCGCGTCGGCGCCGTGCCGCTGCCCGAAGTCGCCCTCGATCACGTCGCTCAGTGACACCGGCTCGAAGCAGGCGGCAAGCAGCGCGTGCACGTCCTGGTCGTATTCGACGGCGTCGGCGCGCCCGGTCTCTCGATCCTCGGGGGCGATCACGCGCAACACGTGATAGAAGAACCGTCGCGGGTAGATCTGCGCGCGATGGGCCGCGGCGACCGGGTTCACGCCAGGGAATGGGCGCTTGCGCCAGTCCCAGTCGTACACGCGGAGCCAACGGGACACGCGCCACATTCCGGGCGGGACGGGAAGCACTCTCGGGTTACTCCTGCGATGGCGGATGCCGGACGAGCGACTGTGCGCGGCTAGCGGGACACTTGCGGTTCACGCGGGAGCAGACGTTGTGGCTGCACGATGCGCCGTCGCTCGGGGGTCAGGCGCGCGAGCAGTTCGGGCGACGCCTCGTAGCCGTGGCGGAAGTTCCCCCACGACGGCCCGTACCGATAAATCACGACACGTCGCGTGCCCTCGTTCGCGCGCTTGGCGGAACCGTGGGCGAGCGTGTCTACGAACAGGGCGGCGTCGCCCTTCTTGAGATGCACCTCGACGGCGCCGACGATGCCATCGACCGACGCGTCCTCGCGCATCCTGTGGTCGCCCTCGTGCGGGTGCGGGAAATGCTGCTTGTGGCTGCCCGGTATCAGCATCGTACCGCCGTCTCCAGGGCCGATGTCGGTCAGCGCGATGAGGATGTTCACCTGTCCGCACATGAACTTCCCGTTGCGGACGCGGTACTGGTTCCGCTTGACGGTGTGATGCCCGCCGGAGTGGATGCCGATCGCCTCGCCGGGCTGCCGGAAGTTCGCGAAACACTCGTCGATGAACAGGGGCCCGTGGTGCGAGTCGAAGCTGTTCTGCCCGCCGACGAAGTGCTTCACCTTCTCGTACCACGACGGATGGTCGATGAGCTTCTCGAACGGCTCACCGGCCTCGTAGATCTGCTGGTAGTTCACGCCGGACGTGACGTCGCCGTAGGAGTGACCGGCGACGTAGCCGTGCCACTCGCCGGGGTTGAGCTTGGGGATGTCGTCCAGGCAGGCGTTGAGTTCGTCGACTTCCGTCGCTGTCAGCGCGCCGTCCAGGACGAGATAGCCGCGCAGGTCGAACAGGTATATATCCAGGTCGGAGACCAAGTCGCGCTCCATATGCTTCGTGATTGGTGGTGAATGTCCGAGGGCGGCGATCACGCGGTGGTTAGCCTATATGGCGTCCTCGCCAGCCTCAAGGGCGCGCAACGTCTCGGCGGCGGGGCGCCTTGCGGGACGGTTGCCCATATGTTGTAATCAATCGCGACAGGCGCTCGCGATGCCCGGAGCCACGTCATGCGATCACGGTACAAGATACTGATGTTCGTCGACCAGGTGAACTCCACGGGCGACACCCTCGGTCGCACGCAGGCGGAGATCGCCGAGGTGTCGCGGCGACGGACCGCGTACACGCGGCGAGGCAGTCATCCCTCGTCCACCGCCGGGTTGGCGGGTCCGTGCGAGACGGAGGCGGCGTTCCCCTTCCCATGGAGCAGAATGCAGTGTTCACCGTGTGGGCTTCGTCTTCCCCGACGGACGCCAGTCGGAGTGCCATCGCATCTCGGGCCAACGGCTAACCTGGAGCTGGTGTGTCGTCGTGCCCGCCCCTACGCCATGCGTACTGAACACAATCCGCTGTCTATCCGGTCGGGTTTCGCCCGCGCCGCATCAGGTTAGGAGTGCGCGGTGGAAATCCGGTCGTTCGATACTGCTCTCGGTACGGTCGAACTCGGCGCGTTGACAGTGCTGGTCGGCCCCAACAACGTTGGCAAGTCTCGAACTCTACGTGACATGCTCAGCCTTCTGGTCCACGGGGATCGCAGGGATACCGTCATAGTGCGAGATCTGACGTTAGAAGTCCCGACATCGCCCTCGGCGCGCTTCCATGGCGTCCGCGTCGAGACATCGGAGACCAACAAGGCCCACCGAACACTGTATGGCGTCAACGCCACATGGTCCGAGCCTCTACAAAGAAGCGTGTCCGAGCAGGACCACAAGCGGCTCGTCGAGACCCCAAGCGAGAACCTCGATGACTCACTTGTGCGCCGCTGGTTGACCCAGTTCCGCGTTAGTCATTTGGACGGGTCCTCAAGGCTAAGGGCCGTGGAGGCGACACCGAGCCACGACGCAAATGAGGAACAGGCGGGCAACCTGCTGCAAGCGTTCTTTGAGCGCCCAGAGGTGCAGAACGACCTTTGCGCGGCCTTTGTGTCGGCGTTTGGCATGCAGGTGCGACTCGACATCAGCGGCATGAAGAATCTGCGTCTCCGCGTCGCGAAGGACTTCGGGTCGCTCGATCCGGACCCACGGCTGCACAGGGGCGATATCAGCCGCTTCCCGGACATTGACACGCAAGGCGACGGCTACAAAAGCTTCGCCGGCGTTGTGCTGGCGCTACTCCTGTCGAAGCATCGTGTCTGTCTGCTCGATGAGCCGGAGGCTTTTCTCCACCCCGCTCAGGCGAGGCAGCTGGGCGCGTGGATTAGCGACCACTCAGCCGACCTGTCGGCCCAGATCATCATGGCCACGCACAACGTGCACTTCCTAGGTGGGCTCCTGGGGGGATCTTCGGATGTGGACATATTCCGGCTCGACCGGCTGGAGGATCGGACATCGTTCAGGCTGGTGACTTCGCGCGCTACGCACGACCTAACGCAGTCGCCTCTCCTTTCGAGCCAACCCATCATGGAGGGCGTCTTCCACGATGGCGTTGTCGTGTGCGAGGGCGACACGGACAGGAGCTTCTACCAGGCCGTAGCGATGCGGGAACGCGCCGTGAGCGACGTGCTGTTCGTCCATGCGCAGAGCAAACACGGCTTGCACAAGGCCGCGTCGCTCATGCGCGAAGCGGCCATACCCGTGGCGTGTATTGCCGACATCGACATACTCAACGATGAAACCGTGCTCCAGCGGACCGTTCGGGGCCTCGCACCCCACGAGGACCACGGCGCGTTGCTGGGCCACCGGCAGGAACTTGCTCGCCTGATCGGCGCCACGGACGAGCCCACTGCCCTCGCGGACGTGCGCGCCGCGCTTGCACAGGTGATTGAGGAAATGGATAGAGACGAGCTGCCAATAACCTCTGTCCGCAGTAGGCTGAACGCCGTCGCGAAGACCACGTCGAAGTGGCAGCGGATAAAGGAATCCGGGCTTGCCCGACTGGACCCCGATGTCAGGGATGCGGCTGAGCGCTGCCTGCAAGCATCCGCCGCGGTCGGGTTGTTCATCGTTCCCGTGGGCGAGCTCGAGGGATGGATTCCCAGCGACATTGGCAGGGGCCGGAAGGCGGAGCGCTTCGTGGAAGCCATGGAGAAGATCAACGCGGGCGACTGCCCAGCAGAACTACGCGAATTTGTGGCGGAGGTCCGGGCCTTCGTCGTCCAGGTGGTCGACTAGCAATAGGCTAGCGGGCCGGTGACAAAGGCCATCGCTCGCCCCCACGAGTCCATGCATAGCGCGTGGGGTGTGTCGCAGCGCCGGGCCAACGATGCCGACGGGCTCGTGAGACCTGTTTGGTGGCAGTCGCGCGCGCGATGTGGGCCGTCCGCACGTGCGGTCCGCAGTACGCCCGCCACTGCGAGCCCAGCGGCGACCGCGTACATCCGCAACGTGGGACGTCACCCGGCAGGGGGATGCTCATGCCCGTCGCCATCACGAGGGCACCACACGCGGCGACAGCGAACACGACCGCGCCGGGAAGCGGCTCTACCGCGTGCCGCAGGCGCCACACTTGGATGCAGTCGCATGTGCCCATCTGCGGCCCCTAGCAGCGCACCGCGGTTCGACCGCCGTCTGTCTCACAGCAGCATGGCGAGCGACGTGGCGCCCGACGACATGATCGTCCCGCTCTGCCTCGACGAGTACGAGAAGCTCGACGGTGCCGTCGCCGCTGGCTGGGGCGGCCGCTCCCTCGACATGCTCCGCCACGTGCAACAGCACCGCGACGGCGTGACGCTGCTCTTCACGGGCGTGCGCCCGTTCGCGGATGCGGGGCCGGAGTGGACGGGCCGCTTTATCAACGCGCGGCAGATCCGTGTCGGGCGCCTGTCCCGTGACGAAGTCACGCCGCTGCTTACGGAGCCGATCCCGGACTTCGGCATGACCTACGCGCCGGGGGCATTGGACGCCGCGCTGGATGAGACGCAGGGCCAGCCGTATCTGACGCAGGCCGTCGCGTTCGAGCTGGTGCAGCACATGAACGAGGAGCGACGCACGGAAGCGACGCCGGACGACGTGGAGGCCGCAGTCGTGCAAGGCCTGGAGAGCGGCGACCCCTACTTCGCGAACGTGTGGAGCGACGCGGGCTCCGACGGTCAGAGCATCCTACGCGCGCGCCTCGCCGACGAGCCGCTGCCGGATCACCCGGAGGCGATGCGCTGGCTCGTCGAGAACGACGTGCTGCACGCCGACGCCGCCTTCGTCGTCCCGATGGCGGAGCGGTGGATGCGCGAACGCGCGCGGCGGGCGTGACTTCCGACGGCCGGCAGCATCTCGCATAATGCGGTCCTCCCGTCGTCTTGTGGCTACACCGTGAGGAACCGCGCATGGCCTCGCCGCAGCGCCCGAACATCGTCTTCATCATGGCCGACGACATGGGCTACGGCGATGTCGGCTGCTACAACCCGGACTCCAAGATACCCACTCCCAGCATGGACCGCCTCGCCGAGGAGGGCGTGCGCTTTACCGACGCGCACTCGCCGTCCGCGGTGTGCACGCCGACGCGGTACGGCGTCCTGACGGGGCGGTACTGCTGGCGGTCGGACCTCAAGCACAGCGTGCTGTTCGGGTACGAGCCGCCGCTTATCGAGCCGGAGCGCCTGACGGTGGCGGGCATGCTGAAGCGCGCGGGATACCACACGGCCGCCATCGGCAAGTGGCATCTGGGCCTCGGATACTCGACGAAGCCGGGCGAGGAAGTGGACTTCGAACGGCCATTGCCGTGGGGCAACGCGACGCGCGAGTTCGAGGAGAAGATCGACTTCACCGCGCGCATCACCGGCGGCCCGACGGAGCTCGGCTTCGACTATTTCTACGGCGCCTCCGGTTGCCCGACGTGCCAGCCACCGTACGGCTTCATCGAGAACGACCGCTTCGTCGATCCGCCGTGCGAATACCATGACGACCCCGTGTTCACCAGTCGTCCGGGGATGATGTCGCCCGGATGGCGGCACAAGGACGCGGACCCGAAGATCGCGGCGAAGGCGGTGGAGTACATTGAAAGCCGCGCCGACTCCGACGCTCCGTTCTTCGTGTACCTCACGTCCGACGCGCCNCACGAGCCGTGCACCGACGANGACAACCCCGAGTTCGCCCGCGGCAAGAGCGACGCCGGCCCGCGCGGCGATCAGGTGTGGCTCTTCGACTGGATGGTCGGCGAGGTGATGGACGCCCTGGAACGTACCGGACAGGCCGAGAACACGCTCATCATAGCTACCAGCGACAACGGAGCCCTCCCCGGCGATCGCCTGCCCGGCAAACACGGCATGGACGCGTACCGCCTGTACGACCACAAGTCGTGCGGCGACTGGCGCGGCTACAAGTCGCACATCTGGGAAGGCGGGCATCGCGAGCCGTTCATCGCGCGATGGCCCGGGCACATCGCTCCCGGCTCCGTGTCGGAGCAGTTGGTCTGCCTGTCGGACTTCATGGCGACGTGCGCCGCGATCGTCGGCGAAGCGTTACCGAACGACGCGGCCGAGGACAGCTTCGACATCCTGCCCGCGCTCCTCGGAGCGGACACGCCCGTGCGCCCCGACCTGATCCACCACTCCGTCACCGGGGCTTTCTCGATCCGGCGGGACGACTGGAAGCTCGTGCTGGGGACGCAGGCGTCGGGAGGATGGCCGCCGCCGTCGGATCGCGGGACGGACTTCGACGCACCCGGTCAGCTCTACGACATCGCCCGCGACCCGGAAGAGCAGGACAACGTCTGGGCCGAACGCCCGGATGTCGTCGCGCGTCTCACCGCGCTGCTCGACGGCTACCGCGAGAGCGGCCGAACCGCGCCGACGCGCTAGACTACGGGCGGGGCAGCGATGCCGTCAGACCCACCACGACAAGCCTCGGGAACTGGTAGACGGGCGTGAACTCGCCGCGCGTCGGATCGAACCGCCAGGAGTACACGTTCCGCCCGTCGAGGGCGTTCTCAATCTCCAGGAAGACGCCCACGTCTCGACCCGCCCATCGGACGCGCCGTGTCAGCCGTAGGTCCAGCCGACGGTAGCTCGGGTAACGCTCGCCGTTGCGCGTGGCGGAGCTCGGCACGACTTCGTACCTGCCCGCATAGGTGTCCCGCACCTGATACGACGTGTATGGCCGCCCGCCGACGAGTCGCCACTTCGCGCCCAGGCCCCAATCGCTGCCCAGTTCGCGAGATGCCGCAAGCGTCGCGACGAGTCTGTAGTCGAAGTCGTCGGAATAGGCCGGGGTTCCGGGCTCGTCGCGCGCCGTGGCGCGTGAGAGTGACGCGACCGCCGTGACGTGACCATGCGGCCGCCGCACATCCGCCTCCAGCTCAACGCCGCGCGCGAGACGTTCGCGACTGCTCCGCAGTTCGCCCGATGGTCTGCGGGAGCCCTCCTCGACGAGCGTCCGCAGGCCGCGGTACGCCTTCACATACGCCTCCGCGGCGAGTGTCACGGTCTCGGACGGCCGATGAGTGACGCCCGTCACGACGTGCGTCGCGCGCGCGTCGGGTAGCGCGGCGTTCGCTTCGTGCACGGTCATCTCCAAGTACGTCGGCGACTGCCGCGACACCCCGGCCGCCATCCGCCAAGCCGTGTGTTCGCCCAGCGCGACGGTCGCGGACAGCCGCGGCTCGACGCCCGCGTCGCGGTTCAGACTGAGACGCGTCCCGCGCAAGCCCCACTCCAGTGTCAGACGCGGCGCGGGCGAGTGAGACGCCTCTACATATGCCGCGACGCGATGGCCTACCCGCACAACATCTACATCGTGTCGCCCTAACCACACGGCGCGCGCGGCGTTCTCGCTGAACCCACGCCATGGGCGCGAGCTGATGTCATGCGAGAACGCGATGCGGTCGAATCGCGCGCCGACGGTCACATCCAATGCGCTGGCCAACGCCAGATCCGCCGCCGCCTCGACGCCCGATCGCGTCTCCGTCGAGGCGTTCGTGTACGCCGGCTCGAGTATGGGGGGCTCCCACGCCAGGGCGTCGTACGCGACGCGGACGTCGGAAAAGGTCAGACGCGCGCGGGTCCGGCGGCCGTATTCGCGTGTCCATGTCGCGCCGATGGCCCGTCTGGTGGATGCGAACTCGTCTTGCATGTCGGGGCGGGTCGCCCCTATGGCAATGGCGGATGAGCCGGTCAGCGCGAACGCGCTCACATGGCTCCGTGGCGAGATGTCGTAGACGATCTTCGCGTGGGCGTCGCGCGTGGATGGCACGGCGATGAGCGCGGCCGACCTGCGAACAAGATCGAGGAGGCCCGCCCGGTAGGACGCGATCCACGTCCCGCGCCCACCAGCGAACGGGCCGCTGAGGACGCCGGCCGCTCCCGCGGGCGACAGCTCAGCGGATGCGCGCGCACGGCCCCGGTCGCCCTCCCGCAGGCGGATGTCCAGCACGGACGACATGCGCCCGCCGTAGCGCGCGGGAAACGCGCCGGTGGCGAACGTCGCGTCGCGGATTGCGCCGAGGGAGAGCATGCTCTGCACGCCGCCGGTTTCGCCCTGCCAGGCCATGTGGCCGATGCTGGGCACGTCCACGCCGTCGATGCGGACGAGATTCTCTGTGGGGTCGCCGCCTCGCACGGAAAGGTTGGTCGTGCGATCCGACGTGCCCACCACGCCAGGGCGCGACGCGAACGCCCTCGTGACATCCCATAGCGCTCCGATCTCGCTGCGCATGCCGTCGGCGGAGAGGGCGTCGGCGCCGCGGTCATCCGCGCCGACAACGTGGACGGGTTCGAGCAGGGCCTGCCCGGCAGCAGACGCACAGAGCGCCGTCAGGGCGAAGGCTGCGAGTCTGAGCGTAGCGGTCGGCATGGGATGCCCGCCGAATGTGCGGCTACGATAGGGGTCGATTCTTGCCGAGGAGTGCGAGCCAGACAAGCATCGCCGTCTCAGACGTCGTGGGGTCGCGCTATGCGGATTCTCCGGGCGCCAGACCTCGGCACGGTCACCTGTGCGTCGGTTCGCAGCGGCGAGGTCCTCGAGGCCGAGAGTGTGTGGCCGCGCGTTGGCGTCGTATCATCCCGGGCGTAGTCGATGTCTCCTCGTGACTCGGGTCGCTCATATGCTCAGGCGCTGCGGCATCGATTTGCCGACGACGGCAACTGACCACGGGATTCGTCTGGACGGGGCGTTGCTCGTCGTGTGCGGGGTGCTGCTTCTCGGCGCGGTGTCCTCGGTCCCAGGCCTGTCCGGGGGCGCCGCGCCGACGAACGCCCAAGGATGGGTCGAGACGGCGGCCGCGCAGGCGGAGCGCGGCAGGCTGACCGCAGCGATGGCCGCCTACGATGCCGCGCTCGCACTCGATCCGGCGCTCATGCCCGCGCGACTGGGGCGCGCCAACGCGCAGTACCGACGTGGCGCGTACGACGCGGCGCGGACGGCGTATGCGCTCATCGCGGAATCGAGTCCCGACCATCCCGTCGCGCACTACATGCTCGGCCTGATCCACGCGCGGCGGGGAGCCACGGAGGACGCCATCACGGCGCACAGGGCCGCAGTCGAGGCGGACCCCGAGTTCGCGGAGGCGCAGTACCAACTCGGCGCGCTGCACGCCGGGAGCGGCGACCGGGACGCCGCCCGCGCGAGCCTCGAGGAAGCCGCGCGCCTGAAACCCCACATGCCGGAGCCGTACTACCAGCTCGCCCGCGTGTATCGTGAACTCGGAGACGCGAAACGGGCCAGCGCGATGATGGAGCGCTTCCGCATCGAGAACGGCCGCGTCGAGGCCATGCAACGCCTGGAGGAGACGCTCGCCGTGGGCAGCCGTGAGGGCCGAAACGCCGCCCTTATCGGGTTGGGCCTGCTGCACATCGAACGGGAGGAATTCGACGCGGCGGAAGCGCGACTACGGGAGGCGCTCCCGGCGGCGGAAGCGCACGCGGGTCTCGGACGCGTGGCGCTGGAGCGAGAACGGTTCGCGGACGCCGTCGCGAGCTACACGCGCGCGTTCGACCTGGGGTTCGAGGCGCCACAGGCTCGATACAGCGTGGGATTGGCGCTGATGCGACTGGGCGACGGCGAGCGCGCGATGGTCCACCTACTGGCGGCGGTCGAGGCTGAGCCTGACATGGCGGAGGCGCATCTCCTCATCGGCACGCTGTACGCCGCGCGACACGACACGCCACGCGCCATGCGCCACTACGAACGCGCGATGGACCTCGACCCAACGGACGCCGTCGCGCGGCACAGCCTCGCCTATCTGCTGGGGCGCGAGGAGATCGAACTGGAGCGGGCAGCCGCACTCGCGCGGCAGGCCACGCGGCTGCAGCCGACGACGGCGCTCTACCACAACACGCTGTCGTGGCTGCTCTTGAAGGCGGGCGACCACGACGCAGCGGAACGCTCCGCGCTACGGGCGTTGGAACTCAGCCCGGAGAACGAAGTGTATCAGGCGGGCGTGGACGCGATACGTC
>NYZG01000053.1 GCA_002687025.1 Candidatus Poribacteria bacterium | reverse complement strand
CAACTGGGTCAGCAGGCGCAGGTTCTCCACGCCGTCCCAGGGATACTCCTCGATGGGCGCGGCGCGCTCCGCCTCGTCGCGTTCGAGGAAGCGGGGCATGAAGAACTCCTTCGTCAGCGTCGTGAGCATCACGCGCCCGGTCTCGCCGTAACCCACCGCTTCCTCGGGATTGTCCGGGTTCACGAGGTCGATCACCGCGCGCGGCAGCGGCGGGTAGTAGACGATGTCGTACGGATCGCCGGGCCGGTACGGACGCGAATGCGCCAGCCCCATGAGCGTGTTCCCGTACGTCGGCACGAACTCGATGCCGGGGATGAGCTCCTCACGCGCGAACCGGTTGAATTGCGCGTCCATCTCCGTGCCACCGCAGAAGATGCCGCGTATTCCGAGCTTCTGTAGCGACACCTTCTCGCACAGCGCTTCCAGCAGCTTCGGCGTCGTGAACACGCACTGCACGTTCTCGTGGGCGCGGAGTATCTTGAGCGCCTGAGCGGTCACGTGTTCCTTGTACGCGTCGAGCTCGGTCATCTTGCCGTCGCGGATGAGCTGATTCACCCATCGCGGGTCCATATCCACGAAGAAGCAGATGCCACCACGCACCTGCGCCAGATGCTCGACGGCGAGCCGCAACCGTCGCGGACCCGTGGGCCCCAGCATCAGCCAGTCGCCCCCGCGCGGGAACCCCTCGTCTGAGAGCGAGTCGCTGAACAGCTCGTAATCGGTGTGGAAGTCGCGGATGTTGATCCGGTTCTTCGGCAGCCCGGTCGAGCCGCCCGTCTCGAAGACGTAGATCGGCTCGTTCTCGTACGCCTTCGGCACCCACTTGCGGACCGGGCCTCCGCGGAGCCACTCGTCCTCGAAGTGGCCCAGCAGCTTCAGGTCGTCGTACCCGCCGATCTCGCGGCGAGGGTCGAAGTCGAGGCCGTCCGCGTAGTCGATCCAGAAAGGAGCGCCGGTGGCCGGGTCGAAGTGCCACTGCACCATCTCGCGGACGTGCGCGTCCAGCCGCGTGCGCGCCTCATCTACCCGCACCGAGAGGGCCTGTGCCGAGAGGCCCTCCGGCGCGACGGACGAGTCGATGGTGGCCATCTTACTCCTCTGCCACGGCGTAGAGACGGTTCCGACTGGCGAGATACATCACGCCGTCCTTCGCGACGGGTGTCGTGTACATAGCGCTGCCCATGTTCACCTCGTAGAGCAGCTCCATCTCCTTGCCCTGCTTCAGGACCGCGATGTCCCCGTCCTCATCCCCTATATACACCTTGCCGTCCGCGACGAACGCCGAGCCCCAGATGGCGGCGAACGTGTCGTAGCGCCAGTGCTGCTCGCCCGTCCCGAGGTCCAACGCGTAGACGTAGCCGCTCAGGTCGGCGGTGTAGAGGATGTCGTCCTCGATCGCGACGGTGGTCATCGTGCGGTTGTAGTCGTCTCCGCCGCGATGCCAGAGGGTGCCCGTATCGGTGATGTCGCCGGTCTTCGTGGCGTCGATCGCGTACAGGTGGCCGGGGCCTTCGCCGTGTTCGGGATCCTGCCCGACGGCGATGTAGACGACGTCGTCGTGGATGACCGGCGTGGCGACGATGTTGTTCCGCGTCCCGCTGCCGCCGAGCTCCCACACGGAGCCCTTCGGGTTGCAGTCGAACTTCCAGATCAGCTCCCCCGTCTCGGGCTCGAAGGCGTAGATCCACCCGTCGCCGCCGGGGAAGATGACCTGCGGCGTTCCGGCCGCGACGCCGTACGCCGGGTTCGACCACTGACCGTGCACGAGCTCCATGCCCGGCGAGTCGTCCTCCCACGCGAGCTCGCCCGTGTGCTTGTTCAGCGCGATGAAGCTGGGAGCGAACGGGTACGGAATCGCGAGGTGGCCCTCGTCGACACCATTGCCCGTGACGACGAACAGCAGATCACCCACCGCGATGGGGGAGCACACCGCGAGGTTGTGCGGGAACGCGTCGACTTCGCCCATCATGTCCATGGACCAGATGAAGTCGGCGTCGATTTCGGACGTGTCCGCCTCATCGGTGATGGGTCCGTCGTTGTCGCCGTCGCGGAACCCTTCCAGGTCCGCGCAGACGACGTGCGCCTGGTTCGAGACGTACCACAGGCGATCCCCCTCGATGAACGGCGTGGAGCAGATTCCCTGCTGCGGCCAGTCGTTGACGCGCCCGGCGGGCAGCTTCGTGTGCGACGCTTGCCACAGGAACTCCCCGTCCGCGGCGTTGAACACCATGAGGACGCCACGGTCTCCCGTGTGCTTCGGGTTTCGCACGGACTGGTTGTTCGTCCCGACGATGACGTTGTCGCCGATGAGGATCGGCCCGCCGTATGTCTGCGACCCGAGTTCCACGGACCACTTGATGTTCTTCCCGGTCTCGGGATCCCACTCGGTGACGAGGCCGGTTTCNTNNGAGNCCATGTTGCGGGACAGNGAGCCGCCCCACATGGCGGTTTCCTGCGCCATNGACGCGCAGGCCACGAGNCCGANCAGNGCGAGGNCGGGCAAGGCGAAGCGGCGTGNNNGTCTCATTATTCGCTCACCTCGATCTTCAGNTTGTCGTAGTAGATGTCGGTATACGACACGCCGTAGATGCCCGGGCTGCCCGTCGGGTTCGGCACGGGGTCTTCGACGCTGATGGTCCACTCGTCGGGTTCGGGATCGCCGCGCTTCCAGACCTTGCCATTGACCACGGCGTTCTCGCCGACGATGTCCACGCGCATTTTCATAGTGTACCAGACGTCAGGCTGCCACTCGAAAGCGACGTCCTGAGCCATGCGCAGGTCCGATGTCCACGAGCGCGCCTCGAGCTTCTGGTGGTTGCCCATGAGGTCGAGGACATAGCGCCCCGAAATGAGTCCCATGTCGGGCATGTTGCGCCGCCGCGTGGTCCCCATCATGTCCGCCTGGATCGTGTATCCGCTCATCGTCGACGGCCCGAGATACGCCTGCGCGCGGTCGAGGCCACGCGTCGCGCGTCCCTTGTGGAGCACGTGGTTCCCGTCCATGTCCTCGACGAAGTACTTGCCCGCCGCGCCGATCCAGAAGCTCGGCACGTTCGCGCGTTCCTCGGCGATCTCAATGCCGTCGAAGTCCTCCTCATACGGCAGCGTCGGGACGACGCGCACGCGCGCCGAGCCGGAGACCCCGTTCAGTTCGCCGGTCACGGTCCCCGCGTGCGGAACGGCATCTGGGGGGACAATCAGCGAGCCGTCGGCCTCGGTCTCGCCGTCGACGCCCTGGAGCGTCCACGCCGCCTCGTCCTCCCGGACGAATTCGCCCTTCGCGTCGAAGCCGCGCGCCTTGAAATGCGCCGTCTCGCCCGCGCGGATGTGGATCTCGCCCGGCACGATCTGCACGTGCGCGATGAGGCCGTTGATGCCGCCGACATCCGCAACGTCCTCGACGGGCGCCGCTTCGGCGATCTCCGGGAACTCCGCGTCGGGATCACCGATGCAGAAGAGGCCGCCTTCGGTGGGAATGTACACGCGTCCGTAAGCGACGATAGGCGACCCGAATATCTCCGCGAACCGGTCGCCGTCCACGGTGATCTGCTCCGTGTCGAGGACGGTGGCGCCGTCGTCGCCGACCTGCACGATATGCAGGTTGCCGTTCACCTCGGGCAGGTAGAGCTTGCCGTCCGCGAACGTCGGCGAGCCCTTGCCGACGGTAGCGATCTCGTAGGACCACGCTTCCTCGCCGGTGTCGCCGTCAAGAGCGTGCACGTTCGACGAGTTGTCGATCACGTAGAGGCGTCCGTCTGCGTAGGCTGGCGACGTGTATCCGACGGCCAGCCCGTCGACGCGCCACACCTCGTGTGTCTCGGTGACGTCGCCCGAGCCGGTGGCGTCGATGCAGACGACTCGGCCCATGGCGTTGGTGTCGAGGTTCTCTTCGCTGTGCATCGCGTACGCGCGGTCGCCCACGACGACCACGGAGGAGTTGATCCCGCGCTTGCTGAGGCCGAACCGCCACACCTTCTCGCCGGTGTTCACCTTCATCGCGTAGATGGAGCCGTCGGCGTTCCCTGCGATGAGCAGCCTCTGTCCGTTGATCTCGGTGATCGCGGGGACGGAGTACGTCGTGTCCTTCGGAGGGCCGCCGGGCGTTGAGGTCCAGATGACGTCGCCGGTGTTCTTGTCGAACGCGAAGTAGCGATGTCGTCCCGGAGTCTGCGCGCCCCAACTGGAATTCAGGTAGCTGACGATGACGAGGTCGCCGTCGACGAAGGGCGTGTGCGTGCGGCCGCCGTACCCGGAGATGCGCCCGTACTGCTCGGTGAGCGACTTCTCCCACACGATGTCGCCGTCCTTCGAGTAGCAGACGAACATCCCGCCGACGCCGTGCGCGTAGATGTTCCCCGTCTCAGGGTCGCCGGCGGGGCTTGCCCACCCGACGCGGTTGAACGGGATGGTCGTGTGGAACACGTTGAAACGCTTGTCCCACAGCCGTTCGCCCGTCTTGGCGTCGAAGCACGCGACCTGCTCCTGCTCGGTGACGTCCTTGCCGACCCGTGCCTGCACATAGATGCGGCCGTTCAGCGCGATGGGCGTGGAGCGGGCCATCACGTCGCCGCGCCATATCAGGCCATCGCCCTCAGTGGACCATTCGGAGACCAGTCCTGTTTCGGCCGACGAGCCGTTCTGGTCGGGGCCTCGCCAACTCGGCCAGTCGGCGGCCGCGTATCGCGTGACTAACGACGAAAGCAGGACAACGCATAGTATGGATGGGAGCGTCTTTGACTGCATGAGACCTCTCACTTTCACCGCTGTGTTAGACGTCGACCGGCCGCATTGGATGAGCAGTGGCCGTCGGCGCATCGCGTCAGACAGCGGCCGCCAACGCGCCGCCTATGCGCACTGCGGCCTCGGCGAGTTCGCGGATGCGATCCCTGATGCTCTCGGATCCCACGCGCATGTCCTCCGCGCGGTCGTTCTCGAAGTCCTCGCCGGTGGCGTACACGAAGCGCGGGATGATGATGCATCGGAAGTCGAGCATGAGGCTGTTCGAGAGCGGCATGACCGACATGTAGCTGCTCCGGCCGCCGGCAGCGCAGAGGAAGCCCACCACCTTGCCCTCCCACGCTCCGCCGGTGAGCTCGACGAGGTTCTTGGCGGCCGCGTTCACGTCGAAGCAGTAGATCGGCACGGCCACGAGGATGGCGTCCGCCTGCCGCAGCGAGTTGGCGATCTCCCGAGCCTGGCCGGTCTCGTGGGCGCCGGGCCTGCCTCGCAGCTCGAGGTCGTACTCGCGAAGGTCGTGGAAGGCGACCTCCGCATCCAGTTCCGCGAGAACCGCAGCCATGTCCCGCGCGAGCACGTATGAGCGACTGTTCGGGTGAAGAGAGCAACTGATGACGGCAACGTTCATCGGCGACGTGTCCCGGTGGGTAGCGCGGGCGGCATCGGTCAGCGAGTACGTTAGGGCGAAAGGCGAACCGGCGCAAGAACGGCCCACACTGCTCGTGGGCTCGCTGGCTGGGTATGGTGTGTCCGGCCGCATCGCGCGGGGAAGCTGCTGGGAGCAGGCCCTGCACCGGTGCTCAGAGGTCGGAGTCGGGCGTGTCGATAGGTCTGTGCGGCGTGCTCATGTGGGCAACCAGAGCCTCGATTCGGTTGCGTCGTGGTGCGTAGCGCTCGATAAGCTCGCGCTCCAGCGCACGGGCCTGCAACTCGTCTTCGGTGACAACTGTCTGAATCGTCTCCTGCCCAACGACCTTGCCCTCGCGTAGGCGCTGATGCAGGCGGCGTCGCAGGTTGGCGCTGCGCCCAACGTATCGGACGGCGCCTTCCCGGCCCCGCACCAGGTAGACGCCCGTGTGGTCTGGGATATGGTGCACTGACGTTACCAGTTCGGAGCCGAACAGCTTCATACGGGACTGAACGAACGTCTCGGGATGGGCGCTGATCGTGTTGGCAACCGTATGGTGGTCGAGCTGCGCGTCGCGCGCAACACCCCCAAGCGTGCGCCAATGCACCGTGTCACCGTCGAAGACACGCGTTATGCGGTCAAGCGGGGTCATACCACCGTCGTCGTTCTCCCGTAGCGAATCCGATGCCAGATCGCGTATGCCATCCTGCGTCGTCAACTCGTCGGACAGCGCCGCGATGAACTCGTGCAACTCGTCGATTTCCGCGCGTGTCCACGCTGCAAGCTCCTTGACGGCCGCGTTGTCCGCGGCCAGATCCTCCACCCGCTGCGCCAAGGCGTGTGCGGGCCGCCACCACACGAGCGCAGCAACCACGAGCACGACCAGAGTCACCAACCCCATGACGACGCACATCGCAGCGAAGCGTTGCGCAGCCGGTATGGCCCAGATTCCAGCGGCGAAGAACGAAACCGCAGCCGCCAACAGCACCAACCCGAAGAACTCGATCCCAGCGACTCGTGTCCGGCGCCTGTGGCCGATCCGCCGACAGCTGTTCTCCACTATGGTAATCAGTTCGCGGGCGGAGCGCCACTGGAAGATGGCGCGCAACACCCATCCAGACGCCGCGCCGCGTCCTCCTTCGCGCCTGGCGCTTGAACGGCTCGTCACGCTTCCTCCGTCGTCAGTTCTTCTACGCTGGTGGGGCCCCAGTGGGGTTCAGCGCACGTGACCAACGGCACAGGGCCCGCATTGCCACGCGCAACCGGCTTGCGTACCGTGGGCCGATCAGCGGAAGAGCGAGGGAGGGATTCCGATGCCGATGGACACAGTAAAGGTCGCCGCCGCGCAGCTGCTCACCGGCGAGGACGTCGAGGCGAACGCGGAGGGCGCGCTTGCACTGCTGGAGCGCGCCGCGGAAGACGGCGCGAAGCTGGTCGCCTTCCCAGAGGGATGCCTCTTCGGCTACACGTGCCGCACGGACTACTGGGACGCGATGGACCCCGCGCGCCTCGCGGCCGCCGAGGGACGCATCGCCGAGGAGTGTCGACGCCTGGGCGTGGCCGTCGTGATCGGCTCAGCGCAGAGAGTCGACGGCAATTGGTACAACGACCTGGCCATCTTCGACGAGACGGGCGCGCTGAAGTATCGCTACGCGAAGACGTTCCTGGCGGGCGAGCCGTGGTGCCTGAACAACCGCGGCAGGTTGCCCATCGTGCGGCTTGCGGGCGTGGACTGCTGCTTCATCATCTGCCACGACGTTCGTTACCCGGAGCTCGTCCGACTGCCGGCGGCGGCGGGGGGCTCAGTTGTGCATCTTCTGCTCCTGCGAGTCCGGGCTGACGGCGGAATACAAGCTGTCGGCGTATCGCGCGATGCCCATCTCGCGGGCGACGGAGAACGGCATCTACCTCCTGATGGCGAACACCCCGGCGAACCCGGACGACCTCCGCTCGCCCGGCTCGTCGCACGGGAACTCGAAGGTCGTGCATCCTGACGGGAACGTGCTGACCGAGGCCGGCTTCTTCGGCGACGAGATCGTCTCCGCCACGCTGGACCTGAGCCACGCGAAGGCAGGCACGGCGAAGCGCACGGCCGCCGAGGACACGATCCTACGCGACTGGTTCCGGCAGGGGAGCGAGTTCGTCGTCCGGGTCGGCTGCGACTAGAGAGCATGCGACGATTGCGTCCGGGAGGCGCGGCCTCCGGGTGCCCGCGATCCGGTCTGCCGCCCCGTTGTGCGACGACATCCGCGCAACTACACTCGGCGCGGAGGCCCGGGCAGCCCCGTCCCGACCCGTGGCTCCAAGAAGGCGCCCACGAGTGTCGCTTCGCGCAACGGCCTCGCACACGTCACCGGAGACACGATGGACCTGAGCGATCACCTACTGCACGACGAGCAGATTCGCCGCTTCATCACCGATGGCTACGTTCACGTCCAGACGGAGCTGCCCGACGAGCT
>NYZG01000052.1 GCA_002687025.1 Candidatus Poribacteria bacterium | reverse complement strand
GTCATGCTTATTCCTTCGTCGAGGACTTCTCTTCTTTCAGTTGGATTGGACTCGGACTCCGAAGGGCAGAGGACACAGCCTAGTGCTTCAGTGCGGCCCATGCGATCGCAAGCCGGCCAGTCGGATTAACGGGGAGCCCGCCAAGCTCAACGTGTAAGCCATTCTCAGCGATGTCCGCGATGTCGGCCTCTTCCAGCGCGACGTTGAATATCGCCACCTCGTCGATGATACCGGTGCTGCCCCACCGTCCGATCTCGACCACGCCACCACCGGCGCTGATGTCGCCAGGCCGCATGCTCTTACCGGCGAGCGAGCCGTTGACGTAGACCTTGAGATGATCCGTGTCTCCGGCGGCCTCCCTGTCATATGTGGCGGCGAAGTGGGTCCACTCCTCCGTGTTCGAACCGTTGGCGCTCGCGCGTGGCTCCCAGCCTCCGGCCGCGTGGACGAACGCCGACATCGTGTTGCCCCCGCCGGGCGGGTCTATGCGGAGCAGGTACTCCTCGTGTTTTGAGATGAGCTGCCGCCAGTCCCCGATGTCCTCAACGAAGAGCCACGCCATCATTGAGAGCTGGTCGCCGACTTCAAGATCCGGGTGGTCCGGGATACTCACCCAAGACACCCCGTCGAACTTGAGCGCCGACCCAAACTTCCCCGCCGCCCACTCAGCGCCATGTAGGACGCCCTCGAAGTCACGGCCGGACGAATCCGTCGCTGTATGGCCCCCGTCCTCGTCCATGAGCCAGACGCCGACGGCAGCCTCTGGGTCAACCGCTGCCCGCGCCGTCGCCACCGCGAGTGTAAGCCAGCCAACAGCCGCGAGGCTCATACACCGATCTGGTCTATCCACCATGGAACTCCGCCCCATTCGTCTCGGCAGCGTCACAGCTACCAGGTGGGCCGTTCGTCACCTGCTGAGACAATACGCAAACGGCAGGGCGTCTTTACCGAAGTCTGTGGACGGAAGACGCCGCGAACGAGACACTTTCAGGATTCTGTCTCGTCGGAGAGAAGCTCTGTTCCGTGCCGCGATCTCGACATCCACGGCACGATTGACACTGGCTTTGCAGGGGCTGGGGAGTGGTGTGCCAGGTGTCGCCGAATGTGTCGCAACGGCTCATCGATCAGGCAATGCAGATCGAGACGATACCGGCGATGGGCCGGCGTAAAGCGGGCACACGCGAGATGGAAGCGCCCGAGCGCCCGCCGCCGTGCCGCACGATTGGCGCTGCATCCACGCTCGTGTCTAGGTAAATCCGTCGTTGAGGGATCCGCCATGTGGGACATAGACGTTCGAGGGATCTTGCTTCATCCAACCGAAGCCAAGGCGTGGCTTACGCCGGGCCCGCAGGCCTACCGATTGCCCGGATTCACATTCACGCACCCAGAAGACCCCTTCCTGCCCAACCAGCTCGAAGGGGCCTGGTTTCCGGGATTACAGAACGTCTACGGCTGTCTCCTATATGTGATGGGGCACGTCGCTGAGTGGAAGGACTCGAAGAGCCGGCGAGCCAGGGTCGTGTGCGTTCTCGGAATAAGGGAGGGATGCCCGACCCGGGGAGAATGGGTCGACATCGGGGCCGTGTCCTCGGGGTCGTTCGCCGTGTCCGAGCACGGTGGACTGGTGCGCCGGACGTTGAGCGGACTCGCAGAAGGTAGCGACGAACCCGCGCTGCAGAAGCCCTGGCGTCGTCGGGGCTGGTTCGCGCAGGCGGCAGACTGGATCGAGCGCGAACTACCGCGATTGGGCTATGGTCCCGTAACCGAGATTGAACAGAGACGGTCGGCCATCCTACGCGTTCACACAGAGCAAGAAGTGTTCTATTTCAAGGCTGCTGAAGATCCTTGGAATACCAGGGAGCCGGTGGTCGCCGATGTCCTGGGGACCCGTTATCCCTGCCTAATACCCAGACCCGTTAGCATCGATGCGAGCCGGCACTGGATGCTAACGGCGGAATTCGGTGCGACCCTCGAGGATCCAGAGCGAGACGAGGAGATGTTGGTACAGGTCGCCCGTGCCTACGGTCAGATGCAGCTGGACTCGGCCGCGTGGATATATGACCTGGCGGGAACCGTCAGTCTCGACTTCGACCTGAATCGACTTCCTTCCGCAATGGAGGAATATGCGCGAGACAGCCCAGTCATGGAAATGCTGGAGCCGGAGGAAGTATCCGCACTACAGCGCCACCTGCCGATTCTGCACGATTGCGTCCAGCAGCTGTCCGACTCTCCCATCCCACAGACCATAGTTCACGGGGACTTGGGGCCTTACAACATCGCACAGCGCAACGGTAAGCCACTCATCTTCGACTGGGGCACGGCCGGTATCAGTTTCCCCTTCTTCGACATCGTCGAACTACTGCATCGGGTCCGCCTGAACCCACCGTCTGGAGATTCCCAATCTCAGGCATTGCGCCAGCGCAACTTAGGCGAAGTCAGAAGCCGGATCAGAACGGCGTATCTTTCAGTCTGGACAGCATGTGCGCCGCTGTCCGAACTGGAGAAGCTGTGGGCTGGCGCCGAGCTTTTGGGCTTTGTATCAATGGCGCTTCACTTGCCCTTCCCTTGGTTTCCGCGCCGTGTGATACGGTGGATAGAGGACCACGTGTAGCTGCCTGATAGCGTTGGGTACTGTGTGGGTTGGAGTTCGGGGCAGAGGAGCATCGTAAGAGCTGGTGGCGAGTCGTCGCCCATCGGGAGACAACGCCACCGACAACACAGGTCTGGGATGCTTGCCGCCTTGGAGTGTGCGGATTGGCGCGACGGCGACGACCCCGGGCCATGGGCGCCACGCAGACGGCGAGAACGCTGAGCACGAGTCGTCTGCTCATGGAATCCCTCGCCGGTCGGAGGGAGCGGTGGGACCCGGGCCCGTCGGCCGGCGCCACCGGCCCATGGGGCTCCTGTTGCGCCGTGTGGATGCGGTAAAGTGCGGAGGCCGCACCCTTTCCTCGCTGTCGGCTGGCCCTATCCGTTGGATGCCGGCGCCCACATGCCCGCGTCTCGGCCGATGCCGTCCGGCGTTCGCCCGAGAGATCGCCTCAGTCGACGAGCCGCTACTCCGCGACGGCATTGAGATCAGCATCGGTCGCGTCGACAAGCGCCGGCGCGTAGCCGCGTTCTAGAATCTCCACCACATAGGCGTCGTCATCCGCCACGTAGGATATCTGCCCACGTACGCCCGCCGGGTACGCGCGGATGCAACGGGCGCGCATGTCGCGTCCCTTTACCTCGCGGAGCAGTTCCACGGCATCGTACTGGTGGGATCTCATGGTTCGGGTCGCGTCCAGGGTACCCCGGCATCTGGCTGCGCCGGGTACGCGGTTGGGTCGTGGGCCTACTGGGTTGCCCGTGCGTTCGGGTCGGCGCCCGGCGGAGGGGCGAGGGGTGGGGCGAACAGGCGTCGCTCGATGTCTCCCACGTCCGAGCCGAGGGTGGCGAGCATGGCTGCGGAGACCTCGTCTCCCTGCCGTAGAGATCGCAGCACCTGCTGCACGAGTTCGCCGCCGAAGGTGTTCAGCAGGTAGCAGCCCAGAACGGCGCATTGGTGGTACGCGAGTGAGACATGCTCGCCGGGGAGTTCGGCGAAGGGCATGTCGAGATCGGACAGCGACAGAGCGCAGTCCCCGTCGACCGCCTGACGAACGCGATCCTTCTCCCACTGCATGAGCGGCTTCGACAGCGCGCCGGCGAGCGCCTCGTCGAGCCAGTGCGGACAGCGACCCCGCGTGATCTCGTGCACCAGGATGTGCGTGTATTCGTGTCTGAGCAAGGCGCACAGCAAGCCGGCGTCCGGCGTCGGGCTGTGAAGGAAGATGGCGATGCCGGAGTTGTCCTGAGCCAACCCGGCGGCCCAAAGCGGCCACCCCTTCCGCGCGGGGTTCGTCGCGGGCAGCAGATGGACGGTAACTCTTGAGGACGGTGTCACGCCAAACACCTGCTCGAACTCGGAATAAGCGTGGGATAGGGCGCGACAGGCGACATCGCCGGCAGCGGGTGGAATTCCCTCGGCCAGCGTCACCGTGAACCTGTGCTGATACGCTTCCGCCTCGGGCGTATTGAGAGCATCGGCAAGCTGCTCGAACGCGACGCGCTCTTCCAGGATGCGCTGCTGGCGTCTCTTGGCGGCCTGATGGTCGGGTTCCGCGAAGAGCGCCTTGTCCAAGGCGGCCAGGGCGTTGTCCCAGTCACCGAGGTATTCGCACACCTTCGCGTAGTCCACGTAAGCCGACGTGTGCTCGGGCTGTAGCGCGAGTCCGTCGCGGTAAAACCCCGCGGAAGAGACGTAGTCGCCACGCTGGTACGCGCCGACTGCGGCGTTGAAGTAAGCGCTCGCGCTGTATGCGCTCTCGGTCATAACCACACGCGGTCCACGATGAGAGACGACGCGTCTAGCAGCGTATCATGCCGACGACGCGTATCTCGGCGCCTCCGAACTGCACCAGCGATTCGGACTCCACCTGAGCCGATCCGTCGATACGGGAGGCGTTCACGATGACGCCGTTCATGCTCTCGAGATCGGTCACGAACACCTTGCCGTCGCACAGATCCAGGCGGGCGTGCCGCCTCGACAGGCGTCGGCTCGAGTCGTGCAGGCTCACGGTCGCCTTACGTCCGCGACCGAGGACCACCTCGCTCAGGTCCACGACATACCGGTCACCGGCCGCGGAGCCGAAGACCGCGCGGGCGTACCCACGCGTCTCGGACTCGACCTGCTCCAGAGTCAGCCTCGTGGAGCCCATCTCGACGACGCTGCCGATCTCTATGGGCGTCGGCTCGTCGATGCGCTCGCCGTTGACGAGGGTTCCGTTCTGGCTGCCGAGGTCGGTGACGACGACTTCGCCGTCGAGCAGGAGAACCCGCGTGTGACGCCGCGATATCTGGCCATCCCCTTCGACGCGGAACGCCACATGCCCTCGTCCGA
Organism: Candidatus Poribacteria bacterium; assembly: GCA_002687025.1. GTDB lineage: Bacteria > Poribacteria > WGA-4E. The sequence continues at coordinate 4,652 of NYZG01000052.1, read as the reverse complement.
AGACCGCCTCGCAGAGCTTGATCTCGATCTCCCGCGGCTCGATCGCGTCGCCTTCCATCGCCTCGGCGTAGAGGAGGACGCTGTCGGAGCGCGCCGTGCGCGAAGGCATGTCCACCGCTTCGACCGCCCTCGGCACGGACGGGAACGTGTCCATCGCCGCCTGACGATCGGAATAGGACGCCTGCACGAGTTCGCTGTCCGTCCCGGCAGGGAGTGGGCTCGCGGCTATGCGGCTGCTTCGCTGCATATCGCGGAAGCTGCGGAGCGTCTTTACCTTCAGCCGCGCGACTCTCGCCTGGATCTGCGGATCGCGCTCATCGCCGCCGCGCATCGTTTCCTTACGGACCGCGCGTATCGTGGTTTTGAGGCCTTCGAACTCGCCGTCACCGGTCCACTTGTGGAGCGCCTTCTGCTCGTCGCGCGTCAGGCGATTCCCCTCCCGATACCGGGTATGCGCTTCGAGTGCCTCAGAGAGTTCGCTCTCTCGGCATTCGTCGCGATCTGCGTCATGCCTGTTCATCGCCGTCCTCCGAGTACTGGTCGAAGTCGAAACCCCGTCTTACCAGTATCTGTCTCAGTTCTCGGGTGCCGCGGAAGATCCACACCTTGACGGTGTTTTCCTTCTGATTGAGGGCGTTGCCGATCTCCGCGATGCTCATCCCCTCGAGGTGACGGAACGTCCAAGCCACCCGATGGTTGCTCTTGGTCATCAACTCGAGGCCTTGTTCAATGAGTTCGCGGGTCTCCTTATTCTCCAGGAGTTCGTCCGGCAACGGTCCATCGTCTTTATACCGATGGAGCATCTCCTCGACGCCCTCGTCCTCCCCGTGCTGCAGTACTTCCCGGACCCGGCTTCGCTTTCGGAAGATATCGATGATCGCGTTCTTGGCGATCTGATTTAGCCAGGACTGGAAATTCCCGCGCTCGGGGTCCCACAGGTCTATCTTCTGCCAGACGCGCATGAAGATGTCTTGCCATGCTTCCTCGGCATCTTCNTGGCTCTGCAACATCCGATACGCTTTGCTGTATATCCAGGTTCCATATTGATCGAGCAGCCANTGAAGGCCGGCGTCGTTGCCCTGCTGCAGGGCCTGCAACCACCAGTAGTCCTGGTCTTGAGTGCCGTCAGACACGCTCACCGACTGATTCCTATAACCTACCGCGACGGCGCTTCTCGGCGTCTTCGTCGCGACCGCAGTTCTCGCCATACTTGACTCCCGTGACCCTCCGGCCGCGGCCGACGGGGATTCGTCGGACCCCGGCGGCTTCCTGTCTGGCATAGAGCAAACCCCTTGCTACTTGATACGGCNAGCCATGGGAAACGGTTGCAGGCATACCCGCGCCAGCACGCTTGGGGTTGTCTCACGGGAGATGGCTTCGTCAGAATACCAGCAGAAGGCGTTTGCCACACGCTTGGGTATGTCGGTCACTCGGCCGAGCAGGGAATGGGTCGAAGTCGTTGGATAACCTGTACGCTCGGAATGTCGTGTGCGCAAGTCGAGGCATCGTCGTGTCTGCGCCGATCCTGCGATTCCGCGTGTCATTGCTCTCGGCGCTCATACTCGTGGCGCTCGTGCTGTGTGGTTGTCGCGTGCAGGTGGCGTCGGTCAAGGNGGCGAATCTCGACTTCGCGAAGGGAGCGTTCGCGGCGGCGGGCGAAGCGTATGACAACGCCATCGCCAACGTGAAGCGGCCCTCGCCCGAAGAGATACGGCTGCGCTACAACCTCGGCTCTGCCTACTACAAGCAGGATGAGGCCACCAAGGCGACCGGTCAACTGCAGCAGGCCGCGGAGCGCGTCGCGGGTCACGGCGCGCGTGGGGGCGGGGACTCGGCTACGCGACCTGCCGACCATTCCCACGAGGAGACGCGCGGAGAGGTTGATACATCGTTCCAATTCGCCGCGTATTACAACCTGGGAGCGGCCTTCTATCGGGAACGCGAGTACTCCCGCTCCGCGGAGTCGCTGCAGGCAGCCCTTGTCGTAAACCCGGACGACGTGGACGCCAAGCACAATCTCGAACTCGCGCTCGAGGAACTGCGTAGCCAGATGTCCGTCGGAGGGGTGCCGGATGAAGATACCCCACAGCCGACCCCGCGACAGGGAGATGGTGATCCCGAACCCATGCCACAGAATCCCACCAAGCTTTCCCCGGAGGAAGCCGAGCGCCTCGTGGACATGTTCGGCGGCGACGACGCCGGCCATCAGCAGCAGCGAATCCGCAGCATGCTCCCGCCGCGCTATGACGTCGAGAAGGACTGGTAGCCCGAGCTTGCGGGCGACTCGGCTCGCCCTGCTCCTCGTACTGGCCACCGGCGCACTGGCGAGTTGGTCCGCCTGCAACCGCCACGCGGACGATTCCGCGCCGCGCGTCGGGGTGCTTGTGCCAACGGCGAACACGCCGATCGCGAGCGCCATGAAGGCCGCCATCATGCGATACGCAGAGCGCGCCGACGTCCACGTGTCATGGCGCGACGGCGACGACCGTGCCCCGAATCTCACCCCCGCCGAACAGGAGGGCCAGTACGCGGCGGATCTCATACAGGAGGAGGGAGTGCAGGCGCTTGTCTACACGCCATCCGATGCCCGCGCGGCATCAGACGTGCTGCGCGAGGCGGCTTCCGCGGGCGTGCCGGTCATCTGCCTGGACTCGGCGCCTGAGAACTTCGCCGTCGATGGGATCGTGATGGTCCCACCGGCATATGCGGGAGAAATGGCAGCCACCGCCGCACTCGAACGCGCCCGAGAGCAGCATCGTGTGAACGTTGAGGGCGTCATCAACGCGCTCGTCATCGAGGGATCCTGGCAGAGCGACATCGACCGTGAAGTCGCGCGCGGCTTCTACAACGTCCTCGACGCCGACCCGGCGATCCGCGTGCTCTCGCACACCTCCACTCTCACTCCCACGGACGCGTTCCAGTTCGTGAGCCGCGAACTGAACAGCTACGCGGGGAACGTCCAGCTCCTGCTGGTTGCGTCCACGGAGTACGTTCCCGGGGCGCTCCTCGCGGCGCGGACACATGGCCTGTCGGACTGGCTGATATCCGCCGGCGTCGGCGCTGGGGTCGAGGCGTGCCGACTGACGCTCGACAACGTGCACGACTTCGAGGTGGACGGCATGNCGGCNGAAAGGGCGANGTTCGCCGTCCGGGTCGCGCGCNGCCTGGCGGNCGGNGAGCCCNTNGNGCCNGANGGCGNNTATCGNAACGGCACGGTGGANGTNCCNCTNTATCGACAGGAGCCGCGNGTGCTCTCGCGCGACNACGNGCGGCAGATACAAGACCTGTGGCCGAGTCTGTCCCCGCAATAGCCCGCTCTACGGGGACGCGCTACATAGCCTACGCAGCGACGCCCGCGTTGGCGCGGATCTGCCGACATCCCCTCCGTATCCTGCGGGATGCCACCTTCTCGGACACGCCCAGGCGCTCACCGACCTCCACGAGAGAACATCCCTCGACCGCCCACAGGAGGACCGGAGCGCGGCAGGCGTGGGGCAACGTGTCCACAGCCGCTCGCAGCGCCTCCCGGCCGAGCAGCCACGTGAGACCGTATTCCCACGCCGAGATGTCGGGTGTCCCGTCCTGATCCAGCATCTCCAACATGCCGGAGGGCGTCTCCTTCTGCCTTGCCAATTGGCGAGCGCAGGTATGCGCGCGGTTGACGGCGATGCGGGCTATCCATCCTGGGAACCGTGCTGGGTCGTCCAATGTGTGGAGCTTGTGGAAGGCGTTCAGGAACGTCTCCTGGACCTCGTCCTCGACGTCGCGGTGGTCGGGCAGCTTGCGGTGAAGCACGGACGCCACGAGCGCCTCGTAGCGCTCTGTGAGGGCGCGGAACGCGCGATCATCCCCCTGCCGCGCGAGGAGGACGAGGCTCCGATCCGTTGGCGCGGCCGCGCGGTCTGCGTGATCCATGGTGATCAGCCTGAGTTGGGGTGGCTAGGAGCGGCGGACGCGGGTCCACGACGCACATCGCAGCGCCGTGGACCCGCCTTCCTCCGTCGCTACTTGCTGATGACCATGCGTCTTACGGCGCGTTCCTCCCCGGCGAGGAGTTCGTAGACGTAGACGCCGCTGGCGACGCGTTCTCCGATCTCGTTGCGGCCGTCCCAATACGCCGCTCGCCCCCGCGCGCGATACTCGCCCATCGGCTGGTATCCCAGGTCCAGCTTCTGGACGACCTTCCCGTCGAGGCCGTAGATGCGGACAGTCACATCCGCGTCTCGGGAGAGCTCGAAGGGGATCCATGTCTCCGGATTGAAGGGGTTGGGGTAGTTGGCCATGAGCTCGAAGCGATACGGGTCGACGCGGAAGGGATACGAGAATCCCGTGTCGACGCGTGCGCCATTCAGCCGGAGATGGGATGAACGAATCGTCCCCTCGGCCGGCTCCGCGATTTGCCGCGTGACCTGGAACGTCACGTCGAGGGTTGAGCCGGTGGACTCGATGGGTCGCGCCGATGCGAACGCCACGGCCACCTGTCCTTCACCCGTGCGGTGCGTGAGCAGGGGACGGTTGCGCGCATTGCCGCCGCTCCGCAGTGCGACGTCTGTCAGGCTGAGGAGTCCAGCGTCGAAGTCCAGCCTCAACTCGCCTGCGTATAGCTCCGGGATCGAGGAGACGTCCAGTGACACGGTGATGCGCGCGCCCGG
>NYZG01000051.1 GCA_002687025.1 Candidatus Poribacteria bacterium | reverse complement strand
GGAACGATGGTAGAGGGGCCATGGCGAGACCCTAACCCAGACACACACCTCCCGGCCAGGGGGCGTCCCAGATCAGGCTGAGTAGTCACCACCGAAAACCGAATAGCCCTCTCCCTTGACAATGGGCGGATATGTGTTATGATCCGCCGTAGACAGCCACGACTGGAATGGTCCATGTGGGTGCGGAGCGTGATTCTTCGTGTTGGCAGCGGGGTGACGCCCGGACTGACAAGTATCGAGCAAGATCCTCCGCTCGCGTTATCGCTTTCGACGAAGAGTTTCTGGACGAAGGACGATCTAGGCGAGGGGTTTCAGGGCGCGGTTCATAAAAAGACGATGTTTTATGAACTTCCAGCCGTTGCTTCCGTTTCGTATGCACAAGGCCTGCCCTGAGGCCAGCTGCGGTTCTGGAAGAAATAGGGGAGATTTCGATAACATGCTGCTGCCGATTTCGGAGCAGACCAGGCCGAGACAACCTGTCCAAGGAGATCATGTGATGAACGGATTCATCAAGTCCTCACCACGCTCCCCTGTTCTCGTCGCTTTCGTCGCTTTCATCGTGATGGCGGGTGTGGCACACGCCACTCAGGACATATACGAACCTGACGACACCTACACGCAAGCGTCCCTCCTTCCGACCGATGGGACGATTCAGTCGCACACGTTCGACATTGCGGGCGACATCGACTGGGCCAGATTCGACGCCGTCACAGGAGTGTCGTACACGATAACGACGAGCGGTCTGGTGGGAGCAGACACGTTCATGAATCTCTACGACGCTGCCGGGGCTTCTTCCGCGGAGGCCCTCGCATGGGACGACGACGGCAATCCGGGCGAGGGATTCGCCTCCCAGATCATCCACGTGGCTGCCATCACCGGTCCGCTCTACGTGGAAGTGTTCGAACACAGCGGGACCGCGGGCGGGAGTTGGGATTTAAGTGTCATCTTCAGCACCGACGACTCCGGTCCGCCGGTGCTCGCCATGCGTCAAGACAACATTGAAGTTACCGAGGGCGGTGACCCAGTCACCGTTTGGTTTGACTTGCTGGACGGCGAAGGAAATCCGACTACGTCTCTGGAGGATGTGCGCTTCTGGGTCGTCACCGACCCAATTCCCTCGCTGCCTGGTCCCCTATTCTTCGAGGGTATCGATCGCGAGGTCACTCTCCCCGCGGAAGATTCTTCCGTAAGTTTCGACATCGCCATCTACGACGACGACCAAGGAGTAGGGGGCGCGATATTCGAGGTCCAGATAACCGAGGTAACCAGTGGCAACGCGACGCTGCCGGTCGAAAGCGACAGCGTATTTGTGACGATCCTCGATAACGATGCACCACCTGCGGAGCTGCCGGTGATCTCCGCCGGGCCTCAAGGTCACGTTAATGAAGTTCTCGTGAGCGATGGCTCAGTCACCGTTACGTTTGAGTTGCTGGACGGCGAAGGAAATCCGACTACGTCTCTGGAGGATGTGCGCTTCTGGGTCAGCACCGTTGGCGACGCAGAGGCTGACGTGTACGAGGGCATCGATCGCGAGGTCCTTCTCGAAGCGGGAGCCTATGCCGTAAGTCTCGACATCGCCATCTACGACGACGAGACGACGAACTGGGAAGTCGAGTGGTTCGACGTCGAGATAACCGACGTACTCACCGGGAACGCGACGGCAGGCAGCCCTGCGGTGTTTAAGATCCTCGATGACGGTGCGCCGCCCATCTTTGCGGACGCTTATGAGCCGAATGACGTCTGGCAGGATGCAGTTTCGCTCGTGACCGATGGCTTGGACGTCGCCCTTACATTCCATTACACCGGCTGGGACGATGACCTCGTTGGGGAGTACTTCGAAGGCGACCAGGATTGGTTCTCGTTCGACGCGATTGCGGGGGAGGTATATACGATGACAACCTCCAACCTATTGCAGATCGAGGCCCCCGATGGTAACGAGGTGATCTGGACCGACACGGAACTGTGGCTGTACGGTCTCGGCGAGGGGGGTGAGAACGACCCAGCGGGACTCGTATACATAGACGATAACGACGATAGTGATGATGACTTGGATGATCTGGACGATGGGTTAGCATCCCAGATCATGTTCTTAGCCCCCGCAACTGCCACATATTACGTTGTGGTGGACCATCATAGTGGCGAGCTTGGAGCTTGCGATTTCAACATCGCCAGCGCCTTCGACCCGCCACCGCCTTCGGCTTTCTCGGCCGACGCTTATGAGCCGAACGACGTCCCTGAGGAGGCGACAGAACTCTCGACCAATACTGGCCATCTCCCCGACGGTGACGGTACCTTCCATGTTGCGGGTGACAGCCCCGTTGATTGGCCAGGGGACACTGGCACTGGTGACCATGATTGGTATTCGTTCGAGGCGACCCAGGGGAATAACTATAGGATCGCGGCGTTTGACCATTCAGATGCGGTGACCGACCCGGCTCTGCAGGTGTACGATTCCGCGCTCGTGATGCTGCACTCGAACGACAACGAGCATGAGGAGGACCCTGACTGGGATGGTAACCTCGCTGCCGTAATCCATTTCGAGGCCTCCTCCTCGGGCACCCACTACATCCTGGTGACCGAGCGCTATGCCTCGTCAGGAGCTTACAATCTCCATATTCATGAGTGGTTCGGTGATGTCACCGTGGACCCGTCGTATGCTGAGATTGGAGGCCTTGCCCACGTCCCGATCTCGATCACGGATACGACGGGTGTCGATATCGACAGCATCGACCTTCACCTGANNTACGATNCNGNNGTGCTCNAGCCGGTNNTCGANGATGAGTCCGGAANNCCCATCGGCGCTGCGGAGTTCTTGCCCTTGGTGCCCGCGGAGTGGNCTAGGAACCAGAACNTCCCCGANNNCGGCACGATGATCNTCGCCATGGCGNNCGANAGNGNGAACCCACTNNNGGGTGNGGGTGGCTTGGTCNGANTGACGTTCAACGTCTTGGCGACTGAGGACGACTTAGGACATAACACGCACGTCGAACTGACGCAGGCTCAAATGCCGGACGGTATCGACTTCATTGGGCATTCGAACCACGACATATACCTGGTCCAGTTCGAGTATGGCGACGTCTCCGGCAAGAACGGCGTGACCCCTCATGACGCTTCGCTGGTTCTGGATGCCACCCTCGAGTCGATGCTGGGTGGGCTGTTCCATTTCCCGATCGAGACGGATGCGCCCGAGTGGTGTCCGATTCCAATTCTCCCGTTCGACGCAGAACGGGTAGGGAATGTGGATGGCTCGGCGATGGTTGAAATCTCCGACCCAGCAGGCTCCGACGGTTCGGGGGGAACAGGGCTCTTTACGGGTATCGGCTCGATGGACGCGTCGCTGATACTGCAGTATGTGGTGCGGCTGATCGACGAGCTCCCGGTTCCTCCAGCCACGGGGGCTCCGGGACTCCTGTCATCCAGCGCGGTATTGGACCTGTCGGGACCGTCGTCGTCGCTCCGCCCCGGCGAGACGTTCACGATATCTCTGGATACGGCTGGAGTGTCCGACCTCTACGCTGGTGAAATCGGGTTGCAATACGATGCGNGTCTCGTGCGTCCAGTCGAGGTGTTCACGGCTGGGGCTGGAAGCGGNCGAGTGACACCTCAGTGGGTGCATCGCGTGAAGGACGGAACGCTCGCGGCGGTCTTTGCCAGTGCAACGCCCGTTGACACGGGAGATTCTCTGGCCCAGGTTCGCTTTGAGACGCTTGTGGACAGCGCTCATCAGAGCGTCATCCGTGCATCTCACGTGCGGCTGAACCGTGATCTGGTGAAGCGACAACTGACGTACGCCTACCAGATCGAGCCGTATCGGTTCCAACTGCTCGCGAATTACCCCAACCCGTTCAACCCCGAGACGTGGATTCCGTTTGAGTTGGCCGAAGAGGCCGACGTTACCATCCGCATATATGGGCTGGATGGTCAGCACATCCGGACATTGGATCTGGGGAGGTACGGTCAAGGCTCGTACACCGACCGTGACCAGGCGGCGCACTGGGATGGTCGCAATGAATACGGCGAGCAGGTCGCCAGCAGCATGTATGTCTATGAGTTGCGTGCTGGGACCTACCGCGCGATGCGGCGCATGGTGATCCGCAAGTAGCCGATCCACCGTCCGGTTGGCAGTCGCATGGCTTCCAACCGGGCGGTATTCGCTGGCGCTCCACAACGAATATGTTGCTGTCGGGGGAGATGCGCTCGAACCAAGACCCACTTGTTCTGGGGTCTACGCGATAGAGTTCTCGGGCATATCCTCCTGACAGCGGAAGCGTGAGGTGCTTAGGCGCGTGGCTATGAGGTAGGGTTTCGCTAGAGGCTGCTGTCGCATCAGCGGGCTTAGATTTCGCCCCGCCAGGCAGCAATCCATGAGTCAACGAAGAAGCCGCTCAGGTCTTCTGACACACAAGAGCGTGCGATTTCGGCAGACGGAAGTTCCCCGCCGGGCTGATGAATCCGAGCTCGGCGGTCGGTTCGGGAAACTGGTACGGCAATGAGAAGTTCCAGAGTCCAGTGGCGCAGGGCTCCTGAGGGATCTCGTTCCGTGCGGAGGCGCGCCAGGCGATGCGACGGGCGGTTGTCTCGGAATCGGATCGCGGGAGCGGCGCAAATTCCCATGAAGCGCATAGCAGCTGAGCGAACTCGTTGAGGATAGCCATGTCACTTTGGTTGGGATCTGTACAAAGGCTCCACCGACACTTTCGAAGCGGCATTCTAGCTCTTCTTGTTTTGTGCGCGGCCTGGATTCCACTTACCGAGGCGGCGGGTGCGTTGGACGTCTCGATTCCCGACGTCGTAGTGGAGGCGAGCGGTGCGGTCGTGACCGTGGCCGTGCCGGTTCTTCTCAATAACGACACTGGGATCCCCGTCAGTGCGGCCGAGTTCCTGNTGTTTTTTGACTCTATCCGATTGACCGCTGTCGGTACCTCCACAGCTGGGACTTTGTCCGAAGGCTGGGNGACACCGAGTGCGATCCGGGACGGGATGATTGCCGTCGTGCTCGCGGATGCCTTCGGGCGCGCGGGAAGCGGAACGCTTATCAACGTCCTCTTCGAAGTCGACGCATCCAGAATCGGCCCAACGCAGCTTATTCTGTCGAAGGTGAAAGTGAACGGTGACACGCCAACGACGGTTACGAACGGCTCCATTGTCATTGGGACAGGCATGNTCGTCGTGGAGCCCACANGCGCGTTTATCGGGGAATCGGTGACGGTGGAAGGAGTAGGCCTCACCGCAGGACGATTCGTCACGATCGAAATCGATGACGTGGATGTAACGCCTGAAGAGTTGGTTGTTTCCATTGATGGCACGTTCACAGCGACGATCATCGTCCCACGGCTTTCTGAAGGCGTCCATTCCGTCAGGGTCATGACGCCAGGTGCTGAAGNGATCATCGGTTCCCTGTCCGTATGGGACCCAAATGACCCGCCGACGTTTCTGCCGATCTCGGACCAGGTCATGGACGAAGATGAGCCTCTAGATATAACGATCACGGGAATCGGACCAGGGGTGGACGACGAGGCTGGACAGACGGTCTCTATCGACGCCAGGAGCAGTGACCCCTCCATAGTGCCGCATCCCGTCATCGACGGAGCGGGTGACACGCGGACTATGTCGATAGTGCCTTTTCTGGACGCCAGTGGCGAGGTTGAGATCACGATCATCGCCACCGATGACGGTCTCACGGGCGGCGTGCACAACAATGTGTTCTCCGCAACATTTCTTGTTACCGTGCGCCCGATCAACGACATGCCGACGCTAGTGGCCGATATCTCCGGTCGCACTCTCGCCGTCGGGGGCAGTGTCGTCATTTCCCTTTCGGTGACCGATCCTGATAGCGAGACGTTCGAGATCAACATCGAGGAGGCTCCCTCGCAGGGCTCCGTGGTGGCAAATGACTCCGCGCTCACCGTCACGTACAGGGCGGGGGCGACTGTAGGATCGGATTCGTTCGCGGTGTCGGTTAGCGACAGCGACGGCGGCGTCTCCGAGACGTTCGTAGTTGAAATCGCGATCACGGTGTCACCGGATCAGCCGCCTGTCGTGTCACAGGGGATAGTCATTGACGTCCGGAAGAACGTCCCCGTTGTGATCGCATTGAGTCAGTACGTGGTCCACCCCTCGAAGGCGCCGCTGACGTTCAGTCTCGATCCAGTCGGTATCGTCACCAATGGGAAACTCGCCCTGGTAGGCTCGACGGCCACCTATACCCCGGCCACCGGCTACGTTGGTTCTGACGGCTTCATCTTCTCGGTGAGCGATGGGGTGAGTTCCATAACTGGCATCGTTCAAATCAACGTCGTCAACGCGACGCCCACCGTGGAGGGAGGGCCAGCAGAGACCGACGAGGACACGGCCGTCGCCATTCCATTCACGGTGGCAGACGATGACGGCGACGAGGTGACGCTACGGCTGGAAAGCGATTCCAAGGGCGGGATCGTGGTGCTGGAAGGGCTCGTCGCGACCTACACACCCAACCCGGAATTCCACGGGACGGACACGTTCACCGTAGTCCCCAACGACGGCGTACAGGATGGGACGCGTCTTGACGTGGTGGTCACCGTGATTGAGGTCGACGACCCCGCCGAACTGAATCCAGCTCGCTTCCTGTCGAGCATCCTCGTCCGCAAGGGTTCGAGCGCACACGTAATCGATCTGGGTGGCGAGCAACCGTTGTTCCTCGACCGGGACTCGGAGGTCACGTACGCAGCCGCGTCGTCCGACTCAGACGTGGTAGAGGCGACGGTTAATGACACGCTCCTCACGATCGAGTTCGTGGGCGTCGGGATCGCTACGGTGACCGTCACCGTCACAGGCGCCGCAGAAAAGGCGATATTCGTTGTCGAGATTGTGGTACCTAACGAACCTCCGACGTTCTTGCCGATCCTTGACCAAACCGCACACGAAGATGAACCGCTAGAGATCACGATCACGGGAATCGGACCAGGAGCGGACCACGAGGCCAGCCAGACGGTTTCTATCGAAGCTACGAGCAGTGATCCCTCCATAGTGTCGCATCCCGTCATCGACGGAGCGGGTGACACGCGGACTATGTCGATAGTGCCTTTTCTGGACGCCAGCGGCGAGGTCGAGATCACGATCATCGCNACNGATGACGGNCTCACGGGGGGCCTGCACAACAACGTGTCCTCCGGAACATTCCTTGTTACCGTGGTCGCGCACAACGACATGCCAACGCTGGACGTCCTCGACGACATAAAGATTCTGGAGGACGCCCCCTCCCAGACTCTCAGCCTTTTCCCGCCTGCCTTTGGGCCTGGAGGAGGGGTCGACGAGCGGCTCCAGAAGGTGACCCTGACGGCTTCCAGCAGTGATCCGAACGTTATTCCCCACCCTGTCGTATTCAGTGAGGACTACCAAACGCCGGGAGACGATCTCCATAAGAGCATTATCTTCGCGCCTGTACTGAATCAGCACGGGGATGTCGAGATAACCGTGACGGCGACGGATGACGGCCGCTTTACAGGAAAGCGGAATATGAACTCGTTCGAGAGGACGTTCCTCGTAAGCGTCTCGCCCGTGAACGATTTGCCGCTGGTGGCGAAAATGGCGGCGAGCACGACATATCAAAACGTTCCCGTCGATATCGTCATTCAGGCGTCGGATGTGGAGGGGGACGTGCTGAGCGTTTCCACGGTTTCGCCTCCGAAGCGCGGCGATCTGAATCCACCATCCTACCCGCTTACAGACGGCGAAATCACGCTCACGTACACGCCGGAATGGGACTTTGCCGGCACGGACACGTTCACGTTCGTCGTGCGCGACGGTACGGACGCGTCCGAGCCTATCACTGCGTCTATCGAAGTACTCCCCAACGAGCGCCCAACGGTCTCAGTCGGGGACAATGTCAAATTGACCGTCGTACAGGGCCTTCCGATCGTAATTCCCTTCGATGTGGATGACCCGGATGGAGACGCCGTAAGCGTGAACGTGCTTAGTCGGCCCATCAACGGCGCGGTTTTCACGGACTCGGACCTTCTGGGGGTGCTATATACCTCGAATGAAGCGTTCGTTGGCACGGACACGTTCGTGATCACCGTCACCGACACGATAGGCGCGATTTCCAAGGCACTGCAGGTTGTCGTCGAGGTCACACTTCCCAACCGTCCTCCGGTCATCGCAGCGCCGGAGCCGGTTGTCACGCCGAAGAACATGTTTACGATCCTCATCATGGACGTCTCAGACCCTGACGGCGACGAGATCATAGTTGTGCCCGAGAGCTTCCCACTGAACGGGACGATGGAGATCAACGGTCTGGTGGTGACCTACATCCCGCTTCCGGGGTTCGTAGGCTTGGACACATTCTCAGTGCGCGCTCTCGAGGTTCCGGCGGAGGGGGAAGACCCCGCCCTGGCGTTACAGAGCGATGAGATCACGTTCCATATCGACGTGCCGAACGCGCTCCCTGTCGCCGAGCCAACGTCGGCCGAGACGTACGAGAATGCGGCCGTGTTCATCCCACTGCTCGGGAGTGACCCGGACTTCGACGCGATAACATTCACGCTCACGACGCCACCCTCTTCCGGCGAGGCGCTTATCCAGGGAGTGACGGCGACGTACACTCCGAATCCCGGGTTCAGCGGCTCGGACGAATTCGAGATCGTCGCTTTCGACGGACTTGCGCAGAGCGAACCCGTGACGGTGCAGGTGACCGTCAACCCAGTGAACGATCCTCCGGTGATGAGTCTCGATCCCACTTCCGTACTCACCGTCGAGCCCGGCAATTCTCTCTCGATCGCGTTTTTCGTGGAGGATCCTGATAGCGAGACGTTCCTCGTCGACATCGTGCAAGCGCCCACGCAGGGAAGCGTTGAGCCGTTCGCGGAGGGAGTCGGCGTGACGTACACGGCGTCCGAGGACGCCATGGGCGAGGACAGCTTCGTGGCGCGCGTGTTCGACGATGCCGTGGAGCCATTGCCCTCCAACGAACTGCCCGTCACGATCAACATCCTGATCCTCGACCAAACACCCGTTGTGACGGATGTCGGGCCGCTCTCCGGGCCGAAACACACCGTTATCGAGGTGTCCCTGGTGGGCGAAGACCCCAACGGCGACGAGTTGACCTTCCAGGTGAGCCGCGCGCCGGAGCACGGCGCGGTGACGATAGACGGCCGCCGCGCGTTCTACACGCCCGAGAAGAGCTTCTCCGGCGAGGACTCCTTCGCTTACATGGCGTCCGACGGCGAGTTCGTCAGCGCGCCCGGCGAAGTGCTGCTGACCATCGAGAACGCCGTCCCGGTTGCGGATGCGACGACCGCCCTAGGTGTCGAAGACGAGCCGGTGGTCGTCGAGCTTGCTGGCTCGGATGCCGACGGCGACCCGTTGACGTTCGAGATAGCGAAACAGCCCCGCCGAGGTGAAGTGACCCTGGACGGTCAGGCGGTTACGTACACGCCCCGCGCGGACTTCTCTGGCACGGACGAGTTCTCCTTCACGGTCACCGACGGCGACGTCGTAAGCGATCCGGCCGTGGTTACGCTGGAAATCGAGGCGTTCGACGACCCGCCCACGCGAAATCTCGACCGGTCGATCAGCGACATTCGCGCGACCGAAGGCGACCTGCCAAGGACCTTGCGCTTGAGCGACCCCACACCGCTGTTCGTGGACCCAGACTCGCCCGTCACCGTCGGGGTGGGCAGTTCCGATCTCGAGGTGGTCGAGCCGTTCCTGGGCGACGCATCGCTGACGCTCACCTTCGTGAACCCAGGAACGGCCACCGTCACCGTGTCCGCGAAGGGTTCGTCCGAAGTCGTGTCGTTCCAAGTGGACGTCGTCGCGCTGGAGTTGCGGAACGACCCACCGGAGTTACGGCGGCTACTATCGCAGATGGCGGTCGAGGGCGAGGATCTGATAATGACGCCGGCCGCCACTGATCCCGAAGAAGACACGCTCATCTGGAGCCTCGTGAGCATCGAGCGGTTTGAGACTGCATCCGAGGGCGACACGGAGCCGGTCGTGGTCGTCGATCCAGACACCGGCGTTACGACCTTCAACGTCGAGAACATCACGGGTCTGCAAGCGAGGTTCAGCGTCGAGATCAGCGTAGCCGACGAGGTGAACGATCCGGTCTCGATATCGACGCTCATTCTCGTGACATCGTCCAACGAGCCACCGGTCGTGAGCGCTCCCGCGGAGGTCATCTCGGAAGTCGACGAGACGATCACCTTCGACGTAACCGTTACCGATCCCGACGGTGACGAGGTGACGATCACCGCGAGCGTGCGTGAGCGTGAGGGCGACATCATCTCCACGTCGCAGAGCGCGCTACGGTCGTTCAATCGCGCGGACGTTGCTCTGGACGGGGACACATCGGTCAAGACATTCAGCTTCACGCCGACGGATCTCGTGGCGGGGCGCATCATCACGATGCAGTGGGTGGCCGACGACGGTCAGGCTTCGGCGACGGGATCGACGCAGATCCAGGTCGGCGAGGATGTGAACCTGCCGCCTACCATTGACACCATCAGCGACCAGGAGGTCGAGGAAGGCGGGAGCATCGTGATCGCCGTGATCGCCGAGGATCCCGACGCCGCGCCCGGCGAGGAGGTCGTCGTCACGGCAGGCGGACTTCCGGCCGGTGCCGTGTTCGACGCCGCCACGGGGTCGATCACCTGGCCAGACATCGGCTTTGACCGCGCGGGCTCGTACACGTTCACCGTGACCGCGGTGGATGTCGGTGGGCTCGAGGCAGTGCAGACGTTCCGGCTGCGCGTCATGGACATGAACCGGGAGCCGGAACTGACGGCGAGTTCGCCCGCTACGCCGGACGCTCTTCCCGCGTCCATCACGCTGCAGCGGCTGACGGTGCTCACCCTCGATTTCGGCGCGAGTGATCCCGACGGGGACAATGTGACACTGACCGTGCGAGGGGTGCCCGGCTGGGCGCGCATGAAACAGGGCGGGAGCCCGACGACCCCTAGGGTCAGCATCGATATGGAGCCGCCGCGCGACGCCGAGGACCTCACCGTTTCCGTCACGGCCACCGACTCCGGTGGACTTACGGCGCGTGTCGAGGTCGCCATCGTGCTCGAGGACCCGCCCAACACGGACCCGACCATCGAACAGATAGCGCCGATCACCGTGGTGGAGGAAGAGACGGCTTCCTTCACCGTCGATGTCTCGGACGAGGACGGCGATGAGTTGGCGGTGACCGCGGCGGCGCTGCCCGAGGGCGCGACGTTTGACGGCGCGACTTTCATCTGGACGCCGGAGCGAGGTCAGTCTCAGGACGACCCCTACGCGATCGCGCTGACAGTCGACGACGGGAACGGCGGTCAGGCCGAGATGACGGTGCAAATCACCGTCCTGCAAGCGGCAAACCGGAACCCGGAAATCGCGACGATCGATGACGTGACGGTGGTCGAGGGTGAGACGGCGACGGTCACCGCGGCCGTGACCGACCTCGATGGCGATCAGACGCAGATGGAGGTGCAGACCGACTTCCTCGCGTCGAACATGTCCGTTGATCAGGCGACGGGCGAAATCATCTTTGCGACC